>VGNW01000064.1 GCA_016865955.1 Chloroflexota bacterium
TTCTCTGCAAGCTCCCTCTTTTTCTTGTTCGCAGCTAATCCTTTAGGCACAGACATTTCACGCACCCTTCGTATCCGTTGTCTTTTATAGAATCCAGAACTTCGAATGCTTCCTGCTCACAGGCTATGGTACCTTCCAGCAGGACATATCCTTTGGAGGCGTGTACGTAATCCAGAATATGTCCGGTGTGTGTGATGATTAGAGCCGAGCGAGTACGCTGTCGTTTCAGGTCTTTCTGCAGAAGCTCGTTTATCATCTGACCGATTAGAGCCATATTCACCAGGTCGACCCCGGATTCCGGTTCGTCCAGAAGGACAAGTTCAGGACCCTGAGCCAGCAGTTGCAGTAACTCCGAGCGCTTTATCTCACCACCTGAGAAACCGTAGTTTATTTCCCTGTCCATTAGCTCGCCCATTTTTAATCTTTCCGTCATGCTGTTTATCACATCGCCATCGCCTCGCTTGCCCGCGCAGGCTGTCACCAGATCGCGTGTTTTGACCCCGCGTACTATTGGAGGACGCTGAAAGGACATGCCGATGCCGAGGCGAGCCCGTTCATCCAGAGACAGACCTGTTATATCCTGCCCCTTGAATATAATCTGACCCTTGGTTACTTTGTAACGGGGGAATCCCATTATCGCCATCAGCAGGGTAGTCTTGCCCCCTCCGTTGGGACCGAAGAGCGCGTGAGTTTCTCCGGCACCTAATGAGAGGTTGATATCATGAAGTATCCGTTTCCCCTCGATTTCGACGCTTAAATCCCTAATCTGCAGCATATATCCTCCGTCTCTAGCAAACCCAGGCTATTTGAGACGTAACTCCACAGCATCCCAGTTCACATTGTTGAAGAAAGCCTCTATGTAATCAGCACGCTTCAGTCCATAATCTATCATAAACGCATGCTCGAAGACATCCAGTATCATAATGGGAGTGCAGCCTGCAGGATGCCCTGTCTCATGCTCGTTAATCCACTGATTTATCAGCTTGCCGGTTATATTATCCTGATATAAAATAGCCCAGCCGATTCCTCGCATGGTAGCGGTACCTTTGAAGTCCTTCTCCCAGCTTTCGTAACCTCCGAATTCTTCCACCAGCTTCTTGCCCAGCTTGCCTGACTTGTTGAGAGCGGCTTTGCCACCGAGGTTTTCGAAGTAATATTCGTGCAGCCTCATCCCGTTGAACTCAAAACCGAATCTTCGCTTCAGTTCATTGTACTCCGGGGTGCCGACCTTGCCCCCTTTCAGCATGTCCGAAAGGGTATCCAGAATCTTGTTGGTATTAGTTACATAGCCCTGATACAGAGTGAAGTGATTGTTGAGTAATGTATCGCTGAATCCTTTCATGCCCAGCAAGCCCTTATAATCCTTAACTGCGTACGCCATTTTTACCTCCCTCGAATTTAATGTATCGGTTCGCCCCGGCAAAGCCCTGGTCCTTGCTACTTCTTCATTAACTCCATATCCTGCCCGCAACAGACCAGAGTGCCTCCTCCTACCTTGGTAACCGTTACCTCGTTGCCGCAGACATTACACCTGTACTTTTCCCCGACTTTTTTGACCGCCATTCCTCACCCCCCTTTGTCTTATTGAAATTCAGATATTCCCTTTTTGTCTATCGCTTTTTGTCCCTCAAGAGTTTAGCAGAGTCCTCCCATCTCTTTATATGAACCTTTTCATCCTCAAGGTTCCTTTGCACCAAAGCCTTGGACTCCTCGTCGAAATTTAACCTCTGGAGGAAGGCGCCGTAGTCTTTGACCGCTTTTGTCTCTATCCAGATATCAGCCTTTAAGATAAACATCTTTCCCATCATTCTTGTGAAGCAGCCCAACATCCTACCAGCCGCTTGAAACAAAAAGCCCTGCCTGGATTGCCTGCCTCCGAGTTTCTCAATTTGTGCCTTGAGGTTATCGGTATGCTCCTGTTCGTTGTCTCTAGCTATCTTCAGCCTGTCGGAGATTTCTTTCTCGGTAAACGCCGCTATCTGCGTCCGGTAAATCTCGGTGGCGAATCTCTCCAGATTATACATTTTTCTCAGTGCACTAATCGCAGCATTCATTTTATTCCCAGCTTCTCTTTCAGTTTCGCCTTGTCGAAACCGATTATCATCTCACTATCTATCTCAATCTGCGGCACTACCATCTTGCCCGATTTACGAATCATATCGTCGCGTCCTGCCTTATCTTCAGCCACATTTATTTCCTTATAGGCGACTTTGTTGTCGGCCAAGTAACTCTTGACCATTGTGCAGTAGGGTCAGGTATTTGTGGAGTACACTTTTACCTCCTTGACGTCCATTTCTATCCTCCTCTCCATCGTATGCTTAATAATAGCAGCGGACACCAGCTAGAGCAATACGACCGGTTCCCGCCGGTTACCTGAATCATATTAACAAAGAACACATGGCGAAATCATAAAATGAAGGGGTAAAAAGTTAAAAAGTTATCACATTTCCAATCTTGACAAATAGTCCCTAATCCTGTAATAAGATGGCATTACTTTCCGCTACGCAAACAGACCCGAGACTTTCAAGGTGGTGAAAATTGTATCGGATGATGAAAAGGACTGTTCTCCCTTTTACAGCCATAGTAGGTCAGCATAAACTCAAACAGGCTCTGCTGCTGAACGCCATAAATCCCGGTCTCCTCGGCGTTCTCATCAGAGGGGAAAAGGGGACTGGCAAATCCACTGCCGTTAGAGCCCTGGCTGACCTTCTGCCTGAGATAGAAGTAGTGAAATGCCCCTTTAATTGCAGCCCGGGCAATCCTTCCCTGCAATGCAGTATTTGCAATGCCAAATACAGGCGCGGCGAGAGACTTCCTACGATAAAGAGGAAGATAAAGGTAGTAGAACTGCCTCTGGGAGCCACAGAGGATAGAGTGATAGGGACGCTGGATATAGAGAAGGCATTGCGAAAGGGGATAAAGGCTCTGGAGCCCGGCATACTTGCCGAGGTTAACCAGGGTATCCTTTACATAGACGAAGTTAATTTATTGGACGACCACCTGGTAGATGTTCTGCTCGACTCCGCTGCCATGGGGGTTAATATCGTAGAAAGGGAAGGCATTTCTGTTTCACACCCGTCCAGATTCATTCTGGTAGGCACTATGAACCCTGAGGAAGGGGAGATACGACCTCAACTTCTGGATAGATTTGGCTTATCGGTTGAGATTAAGGGGCTTAAGGATAAAAAGGAGAGAATTGACATAATAAGAGTGGTCGAGGAATTCGAAAAAGATCCCGATTCCTTCTTCAATAAATGCGAAAAGAAGCAGGAAGAACTTAAACAGAGGATACTCAAAGCAAGAAATAATCTCAGTCAGGTGAAAATTTCCCAAGAGCTTCTGCACACCATAGCCAGGATTTGCCTCGCCTTCGAGGTACACGGGCACCGCGCCGATTTCCTGATAGCCAGAGCCGCAAAAACGATAGCTGCGTACAATTTAAGGAGCAAAGTAACCATAAGAGATATCAAGGAAGCTGTGGAACTCGTCCTTCCTCACAGGATGCGCAGGTTGCCTTTCGAAGAACTTCAACCGATTACAGAAAAAGTCGAGTCGCTAATTCGCAACAGGGAAGGTTCGACTCAATCAAATGAAGAGCATGATGACGACAGCGAACTTGAATTGCATAGTGTTGAAGAGGGAGAGAATTTCAATAAATCTTCCGAAGAAACACGCAGAGCAAAGAAGACATTCGATATAGCAGGGAAGCGCAACAAGGTTGACATAAAGTTAGACCTGGAAAAGAAGCGCCATACAGGCTCCGGCAGAAGAGCCCGTACACTGTCTGCTCGAAGCGGTAAGTACGTTAAATCAAAAATACCGGAGGGTAAAACCACCGATATTGCCGTAGATGCGACTATAAGGGCGGCGGTGGCAAGAGCAGGGGACACAAACATAAAGAAAGAAGACCTCAGAGAGAAAGTCAGAGCCAAGAAGATTTCCTCGGTTATCGTATTTGTGGTCGATGCCTCAGGCTCTATGGCAGCGATGAGGGGCATGGATCTGGCTAAGCAGGCTGTGTTTGCACTTCTCAAGGACTCCTACCAGAAGCGTGACAAAGTGAGCTTCGTTGCTGTTGCCGGCGAGAAGGCACAGGTTCTGTTAGCCCCTACCTCGAGTGTGGAGCTTGCGGTTAAGCATCTTAAAGAACTCCCCACAGGAGGAAAGACTCCGCTATCGGACGGCTTGTTGAAAGGGCTTCAAATTTTAAGAACGGAACTATGGAAGAATAGGAAAATAATACCCGTTATGGTGCTCGTCTCGGACGGAAAGGGCAATGTGCCGATAAAAACAGATGTGAAGAAGGAGCTTATCTCGATAGCGACTGAAATCAGGAGGCAGGGCATCAACCTTGTGGTTATAGATTCCAGTGACGGTTTTCTCGATATCGGACATAACAGGGAAATAGCCGAGGCTGGCGGCGGTCAGTATTACAGGCTTGGTGATATTAACTCCGGCAAAGTTGTAGAAATAGTCAAAGAGCTAAGTGCTCCTGACGAAGCTTAAGATAAAATAATGAAGACTAAAAGAGCAAAACTGACCAAAGACGAACGTGACGTTCTTATCCTGGTCGCACGCGGCATGACCAATCAGCAGATTGCAGAGCAACTCAAGATATCCACTGTCAAAATCAAGACCCTGATACATCAAGCATGTACCAAGCTGAAAGCGCATAATAGAATTCAGGCTGTCTTCTTCGCTTTAAAGCATAAAATAATAAATATCCGCGACATCTTCACGCTTGAAGAGCTAGTGGAGCTAATGGCATCGTTAAGCCCGGATACTGTGGAGAAAATAGCCTACTTTATCAGACAAAAACCCGGGCTTCGAAAAATTCCGCCGGATAGCGAACAGGCATTGCATGAAGCTATAGAGCAGGACACCATTTTAACCAAGAGGGAAAAGGATGTCCTCGCCCTGGTTGCCCACGGATTGACCAATCAGGAGATTGCCGACAGACTGTGCACATCTACAAGCACAGTCAGAACATTCCTCTACAAGGCGTGCACCAAACTGGAAGCACGCAGCAGGGCACAGGCGTTTATCTCAGCCGTGAAAAAGGGCGCTGTGAGCATCGACGAGGTATTCCCTCTTCACGAATTGGTGGAGTTACTCGCTTCGCTGGGCCCGGAGGCAATGGAGACCATAGCCCGGTTGCTCAGACAGAAGCTGGAACAGGAACGCCTTATCAAAGCATAATGGGAAAAATCGGATAAAAGTTAGACAAAAACCAGACAAAAGTTGCACCTATTCATTTGACGAATAAGACATAACTTACTACTTTAATCCTCAAGCAGTTGCCTGGGTATCCTGAGCAATTTGCAAACATTTCGTTTTGTTCTCATCGATGCTACCTGCACCATCGGTCTTTCAGCCCCGACAGACTATGAATGCAGACCCTGAGATTAACGAAAGGAGAAACAGCTATGCGGAACAAGTTCGACGTCCTCATCATAGGAGGAGGCCCCGGAGGTCTGACTATAGGCAGCTTACTGGCGAAGGATGGCGTGAAATCGGCGATTATAGAGAAAGAGCCAGACGTGGGCGGGCGTTATCGGTCAATCGTTTTCCACGGTTGCCGTTCTGATAATGGAGTTCGTATGCCCACTGCGCTGGTGCGTAAGCCCGAGCAAACCTTCATGTATAAGTTCCTGTCTCACATGGGAATCGCTCCGAAAGGGATTAAGGAGATAGCCTGGACTATGGGGATGGTGCGCAAAGACAAATCGGATAAAATCGAGTATTTCGCCATGGATCCCAAGAAAGGCGTTAATAACTTTTTCGAATTCTTCGCCTTTGGCAGCGGCTTGCCCATGGAAGCGCCCTCAAGACAAGCCCTGGCAACCGCTTTCCGGATTATGGAGGACACCTCCGAACGAGAATGCCGCAAGATGGTGAATATAAGTTTCGCGAGCTGGATTGAGCGCAATGTAGAAGACCCCATAGCCAGGGCTGTCCTCGAACTGGCTGCTCCCCTTATGGGTGCTCCGCCTACAGTGGTGAATTGCGGTCAGTTCGCCAATATCTTCGGCGCCTTTCCCAAAGCTGGAGCCCTTCTCTTCTGGTATCCCAAACAGGGCACAATGGAGGACATGGTTATAACACCTTTAGCCGATTACTACAGGGAGCACGGCGGCACGCTGCTGGCAAACCGGAGAGCCAGAAGCATTGTGATTGAGAATAAGAAAGCAAAAGGTGTCGTAGTTCAGAATAACAAGACGCGCTTTCTGGAGGAATATCATGCCCCTGTAGTCATTTGCGCTATGCCCATCTTCGAAGCGATGTGGCGAAACATCATCCGGCGTGAATTCCTGACCGAAGACTGGGCTGAGGCTATTGAGCGATGCGGCAAGCTAACCTACGAAGACCTCAGTGTATTCTATCTGCTTCGCGAGGAGGTCATTCCTAAAGACGGCCCGGGCTGGGTACATATATTCGACCCTGACTATGGTATTCCCACCTATGTCGGAGACTGGTGCCTGGGATGGCCGCTTTTCAATGTGGATGAGCCGCCCGGCAAGCAGTATCTCTACTCCTATATCCCCGGTGGGCTTCCGGATACGCCCTTTGGCTCTGCCTCCGCACCGGAGATGGTGAATGCAGCTATAAACAGATGGGAGGCTGCTGTGGAAAAGGTCTTCCCGGGCTTTGCCAGAGCCATTGAGCACAAAGGAAAATCCCTGCAGCTTAACTGGGGAAGATACGCTTTTGCCGTCGTGCCTACAGAGCTAGACCTGCAATCTCCGAACATTGGAGGTCTCTATTTCGCCGGCGATACTATCTGGTCGGTGAGCAGCATGGTCTCCGATAAGATTTATCAGACGGTCTTCCCCCTGCGTGACAGGGTTATGAAATACCTGCGAGCATGATGTTACATTCGAGATATTGACACTCGACAGGAGGAGCTGAAGATGGCTGATGCAAGCTTTGACGCCGTGATAATCGGTGGTGGCAAAGAGGGGCTGGTGATGGGCTGTTACCTGGGACTCAACGGCATGACTGTGGGGATTTTCGAGCAGGGCAATGAGCTGGGCGGCGCCGCCTGCACGGTTCCCACACCGGCGGCGGGATTCCGCGGCAATCCTCACGCTGAGATATGCGCATTCTGGATGAGCCCGGCGTATTATGACTTCAATCTGGGAGAGAAGGGACTGAAATTCATCTTTCCCGAAGTAATGATGTCCAAAATATTCCCCGATGGCAGATGCATTGTAGTTTATCGAGCTTTAGAGTGGAATGAGGAGCTGGCGACAGCCATCCCGAATCAGACGATTATTGACAGGAATCTCAAAGAGCTGGAGCGGATATCTCCTAGAGATGCCGAAAGGGTATCAAAGGCTCTGGAGAAGAAGCTATATAACTGGATGTACTCACACGGTCAGTGCCTGTTTAACCCGCCTCCGCTACCAGGAGAGACGGACTATGTCGCTGAGTTGCTGAGAGACCCCGAAGGGGGAATCGACCCGAGATACCCATTTATGACTGAGTACGAGATAGTCTGCGACCTTTACGACAGCCCGGAGATGAGGTCGTTTGCCCTGCAATGGCAACTCATGAACGGAATAGCGCCCGGCGATGTTGCCCCGCCTTTGCAAGCCCTCTTGCCCATGCCGTCCTTCGCCGGTCTCCAGGCTTTTGCTGTAGCTGAAGGCGGCTTTCATAACGTCGCCCACGCCTTGCAGAGAGCTTTAAGTGAGCAAGGCGGTAAATTCTTCGTCGGAGCCGATGTCGATGAAGTGCTGGTGCAGAACGGCCGCGCCTGCGGCATCAGGTTGACCGACGGCACTGAAATCGAGGCGAAAAGGGTGGTAATAGACACAGCCGAAATCAAGCAAACGCTTCGCAGACACCTTCGCAATGTACAGATAGACCGTGAGATTAGGAGAAAGGTCGATAATATCATGACCGACAGGTCGCAGCTCTTCTGGGGACATATGGCATTCCATGAGCTGGCTCAGTATAAAGCTGCCGAATGGAATCCCGACTGTGGCAAAGCCCGCGTAGTATTCCTCGGAGATGCCGACATCGAATATTTGTACACCCACTATGGCTACCAGATGCACACTTTGAGACCAGGCCGCTGGCCCGAGAGAACATATATGTACGAGCTCACTACCACTCAATGGGATCCCAGCTATGCGCCTCCGGGTAAACATGTTGCTCTGGTAGGGGAAGGACATCCTCCTCCCGCCAGCTACCTCACTGAGAAAGAATGGCTACAGGTGAAGAAGGAGATAGGCGACCGCATTATCAAGGAGTGGCAGAGATATGCTCCCAACATGACCCGGGATAATGTGATAGCTGTCAACATCCCTACACCTTATGAGTACTCGCAGAAAAATCCCAACTGGGTGAACGGCTGCATGTACACCTCGAATCAGAACCCCAGCCAGTGGTGCAACTTCAGACCCATCCCCGAGCTATCCCAGTATCAGGTTCCCGGGATAGCGGACTTCTGGATGGCATCGGGCTCGCAGCATACCGGCGGCACCGGCAGTTTAGGGTTCTCAGCATACAACTGCTACAAGAGGATGTCACAACGTTATGGTCTGAGAAAGACGTGGGAAGAGAAAGGGCGCATGTTTTAAACTTGGGAGTACAGAGGTGCTTAGCCCTTCTGTCAGGGGTTTGGGGGTGTCCCCCAAACCCCCAAATTCCCCCAAGAGTGGGGGACAGAGGGGGTTGAAGAACATCATTACATTCAATTGCTTGATTCTCCTTCCAAGTTAAGGTAAATTGTGGTGAATGATGTATGACCTTATCAAAACCTGGTTTATGAAAATGAAGGAGGAAATAGATGCTGAAAGATAAGAAAGAAGTAAGAGAACTCTTTTCATACCCACTTTTTCAGGCAATGGCTCACAGGAGAACCCGCCGGTTTCCTCTGGGCTGCAAAATGGAGGAGGGCACACTCAAATATGCCTCCAAAAGCAAACCTGTTCCACTCAATGATATAGAAACCGCCATCCTGTGCTGGGCAGGCGCAGGGATAACCGGACTTATCGCAGCCGATATGCCCACTAACGATGTTCAGGGCAGCATGTTCACCAGTTGGGCAGGCAGAACCACACCCTATGCCTGTAATGTGCACAATATGAAGCTCTTTTTCACAAATGACAAAGGCCTGTTTGTCTACGACCCTAAAAAGGCAACCAAAGCTGTGGAGTTCGAAGCTGAAAAGGACTGGGATAAAATAGCCGGGTATTTCAAGAAAGACACCGTCAAAATCTCCGATGGCAGGTTCGCAATGGTGCCCGAGGCTCTGGTCAGGATAGTTCACTGGAACACCAACAGGCCCGGCACAACCCTGTTCATGCCGATACTGGAGATATCGGAGGAGTATCTCGATGCCGTGATAGCCGTGTTCATGGGCGAAGGCTACAAGGTATTCGACGATATTAAAGGCACGGGCCCGGCAGGGATAAAGAAATGGATCGATAACGGGACACTAAAGGGTCCCGATGTGCCGCTCTCCTCCATGGAATACACTATATTCCTGGGCAATCTCGCCCCCCCGTTCCACGCCTTACAGAACATGCAATTGATGGCTGAGGCTATGGGACTCGGCTCAATTATCATGACCGGCTACATAGGCATACTGGCGCTGCAATCTCTGGGGTTTCGCTACAACATGGCAAAGGAAGGCTCAGGCGCCATGCTGGGTATGAATCCCGCAGGACTCGATGGAATTTTCGAAAGCTACCAACCGCCTTACTACAAGACCATGAACGATGCAGTGGATGCCTTTATCGAGAAGAAGTTCGGCAGCAACGGCATGTATACGCCTAATTACAAGGGCAAAGTGCCTTTCGATAAGAATTGGAAAAAGGTACAGCCCGGCTATCTGGTGCCAAGCAAAAAGGTAATTCAAATAGTCAAAGACTACTGCAACTATGTGTTCGACACCTATGGCAGATTTCCAGCCACCTTCGATACCATCATTATGCCCGAATGGCTACAAGTGCATCACCTGGAGCAAGGCTTCTATCACGAACACGGACTCGACAGGCTGCTGAATGAAACCCATAAAAAACATATGTCGCTCTGGCATAAAGGCTCAACTCAGACAACGAGTGCGCGAAAGAGAAGCAGCCCACGTAAATAACACAGTGGGGAAGCGTCTTATCTTTACATAACAGTAGCTGCGCGTTTGTTTGTGACCAGTAAAATTAAGCAGAGTGTTGTTTGAGCAACACATCCAGATTCCGCGGCAGCAGGTTCAAATCCTCCAGCAGGTCGAGCCTCTTTAACTTGTTTGCGGTAGCCTTTGGTAGTAGGGACGAAGGAGCACCTCTCAGTATCAGGTCGGTTTCCCTTTCAGTGAAATGTTCCGTCTCCACAAACCACTTGTAGAATTTCTTATTTGTCGGGCAGACTGACTGGCAGACCATACAACCAATCCAGCAATTATGCCATGAAGGCTTTATCCAGTCGGGGAACGGTTCCACTCTTTCATTATGAAAGGTCAGGCATCTCTCGGCTCGAATCAGGAAACGGTCGGGAACAATGGCGGAGGTGGGGCACTTCTTGAGGCAAGCACTGCATTTGCTGCACTTCTCCATCGACTTCAGTTCGAGCCATTTGTCATATACAGGGGGCAGGTCTGACAAAAAGACCTTGAGCCTGTGGAAGCTGCCCATGCCTTCGGCATAGGCGATGTTGTTCTTGCCGTATTGAGCCAATCCGGAGCGAACCGCCAGCAGCTTCTGTGGCAACCTGGCAGGCTTAATGGTGAATCTCTGTGGCTTGAGTACGTCTAATAGTGTTTTTTCAATTATTGCGTCGGTTTTATATGAATAGGTCGGCGGTATCGTAAAACTATACATCTTCCCCTTGAATGCAAAGCTCACTGTTTGCTGTGGTTGCGGTGCTGTGGTTATTATTATCGATTTGGCTTCAGGAAACTGTCTGTCGATGTTGAAGTCGAAGCTGGTGAGT
>VGNW01000065.1 GCA_016865955.1 Chloroflexota bacterium
CATCTCACCTTTGCCATATCTTAGCCTCCAGTATTCCTTTCCTTAACAATAACAGCTTCAACTATTGTCCGCTATACCCTCTCCCATTTTTTAAGGGATTTTTTCTCAAGTTGCTAAACGGTCTCCCATCAGCGTATTTTACTTTCGCAGGGTTACCTGCTAAAATAGCACACTAGCTGTTGCGAACCAGAAGGATAGTAGCGCCAGACGATAGCAAATACAATCCTATTTACTCGAAGGAGAGCTGCACGTGACCAGCAAGATAATAACCAGCGCCCTTAAAGACGGTAGAACTGTCCTGACCGAGGTAGAGTCGAAGCAACTTATCGCCCAGGCGGGCATCACGGTTGTGGAGACGAAACTGGCTCAGAGCAAAACCGAAGCTGTCGAAATCGCTAAGAAAACGGGCTTCCCCGTGGTATTGAAGGTGGTCTCGCCTGATATTATCCATAAAAGCGATATCGGCGGCGTGAAACTGAACCTGGCGAACGCAACTCAGGTGGGCAGGGCTTATACCGAGATAATGGCAGCAGCCAAGAAAGCCAGCAAGAAAGCGGATATCCACGGCGTCTCAGTGCAGAAAATGGCTAAACCGGGCGTTGAGATAATCATGGGCATGTCCAAGGATGCCCAGTTCGGGCCGGTGCTCATGTTCGGACTCGGCGGCGTATTTGTCGAGGTGCTCAAAGATGTGGCTTTCCGGATTGTCCCGCTGGTCAGGAGGGATGCCAGCCAGATGATACGGGAGATAAAGGGCTTCCCTATCCTGCAGGGCTATCGCGGACAGGAGCCCGCTAATATCGCTAAGCTCGAGGATATGCTGTTAAAGCTTTCCGATTTCATAGATAAGACCCCTCAAATCAAGGAACTCGACCTCAACCCCATCTTCGCCTACAAGGACGGAGCAGTGGCGGTAGATGCCAGAGTGATACTCGAATCTCAATAATGAAAAACTCAATACCCACTCTGGAAAAGCTGGATAGAGTATTCAACCCCCGCTCTGTTGCAGTAGTCGGCGACAAGCAGGCTCTGGGCTATATGTGGCTGAAGAGCCTGACCTCCTTCAAGGGCAGGGTTTACTCCGTGCAGATAGACCCCAATGAGCTTCCCGGGATTGAGAAGCTGGGGGTACCGAACTACCTGAACCTGAACGATATTCCCGATGCGGTGGACTACGTCATCGCCGCCGTACCCCGGGGCGTGGTTCCTGCCATAGTAAAGGACTGCATCCGCAAGCAGGTGGGCGGCGTCTGTTTTTTCACCTCGGGGTTTGCCGAGACCGGCACCGAGGAAGGAATTAGATTACAGCGAGTTATCACTGAGCTGGCGAACGAAGCGGGGTTGCTCGTCATAGGGCCCAACTGCGTGGGTGTCTATAATCCCAGAATCGGGCTGCGGCACAACCCGATACAGACTCATGGCGAGGGCGGGCCCGTGGGATTCATCGCTCAGAGCGGCACTCACGCCACCATGTTCACCGTGGTGGGGGCACGCCACGGCATCCGGTTCAGCAAGTCGGTGAGCTACGGCAATGCCGCGGTGCTGGACAGCACGGACTACCTCGATTATCTGAAGTCGGACGACGATACGCAGATAATCGGTATCTATGTTGAAGCCGTCAAGGACGGCAGGAAGTTTCTCAGCATCCTGAGAGCGCTAACGGGGAAAAAGCATGTGATAATCTGGAGGGGCGGCGAGAGCGGGGAGGGAGCGAGGGCTACCGCTTCCCATACCGGCGCCCTGGCACAATCCAGCGTGGTCTGGAACGCCCTGATAAAGCAGTGCGGCGTGATAAAGGTAGATAATCTGGAAGAGCTGATTGATGTAGTCAAAGCCTTGCTTTATGTCAAGCCTGCTACGGGTACAAGGGTGGGACTCGTCGCCATGAGCGGCGGGCAATCGGTGGCGATAGCGGACACCTTCGCCAGGGCGGGGCTGCAAGTCCCGGAGCTTTCCCCCGTTTCCTACGACAGGCTGGCATCGTTTTTCAATATCGTGGGGGGCAGCTACAGGAACCCCTTCGATGTGTCCAGCTCGTTCCTGATGTCGGATAACGCCATCGGCAACATGGCTAACATGCTCGATGTGCTGGACAAAGACCCCAAAATAGACAGCATAGTGCTGGAGCTGTTCACCATAATCAGCCCGTTCAGTAAGAACAAAAATAACCCCGACCCCCTGCTGAACACCATTGCGGAGTTCAAAGAGAGAAGCAAAAAGCCCTTCATTACCATTGTTACTGCGGGGTATAATGAGACGCTGGCTGCGGAAATCCGGGATAGATTGCTGGAAAAGGATATACCGAGCTTCCCCGGCTTCGAGCGCGGCGCCCGGACACTGAAAAAGCTGGCTGACTATTATAAACTGAGACAGGGGCAGTCTCTAAACTAGCAAAAGAGTGTTAAAATATAGATGGCAGCATGGCTGCTATTGCAAAGTTCAAAATGAAAACTGTAAATTGAAAAAGGGGAGCGCAAAATGGTCAAAATTCGACTCCACAGGGTAGGGACCAAGAAGAAGCCTGCTTATCGCGTGGTGGTTGCCGATTCCCGGGCGCCCCGCGATGGCGCATTTATCGAGATTATCGGGCACTATGACCCCAGAACCGAGCCGCCGACGATAAATTTCAAACAGGAAAAGACCGTTGAATGGTTGAACCGCGGGGCAAAGCCCACGCCAACCGTTGCTACTTTGCTTATCAAGTCGGGCATCAGCCACAAAACGGCGACCACTTCTCTACGCAAGCCGACCTACGATAGGAAACCCAAAAAGAAGGAGGCGGAAGAGAAACAAGCCGAGAAGGCAGCGCCTGCTGCCAGCAAGCCGGCTCCGGCTTCGGATGCCAAACCGGCGGCATCCTAGATAACGCTGGAGTTCATCAAGCCTAGCTAAAAGGTGATAGGAAAATGAAAGAGCTCATCGAGTACATCGCCAAAGCCATAGTGGACAAACCCGAGGAAGTCAAGGTAACAGAGACTCAATCCGGTGACGGCGTAATCCTCAAACTGCAGGTCGCCCCTGAAGACACCGGCAAGGTCATCGGCAAAGAGGGCAGGATCGCCAAGGCTATGCGCACCCTGCTGCGCGTAGCGGCTATCAGAAAAGGGACCCGCGCCACGCTGGAGATAATCTAAACTAACCTGAGCGTAAGTAATGGGCAAGGGAGTTGCTCCCCCCGAGTTCCTCATCGTGGGGCGTATCCTCGCCCCCTGGGGAATCAAGGGAGAGGTAAAGGTCGAGGTTATAACCGATTTCCCCGAGCTGTTCGCTCCATGCAATCTGGTCTATCTCGACTCCCGCCCGTTTGAAATCGAAAGCTGCCGCCCCCACAAGCAATTCCTGGTGCTCAAGCTCGCCTCTGTAGACAGCATCGAGGCGGCTGAGAAACTGCGAGAGTGCGACCTCACCATCCCCCGTAGCGGTCTCCCCGAGCTACCGGAGGGTCAATATTACACCTTCCAGCTCATCGGGCTCGATGTCGTTACCACCGGGGGCGAACGCCTCGGTCATATCGCAGACATCATGACCACAGCCGGCAACGATGTTTACATCGTAGAAGGCAAATGCGGTGAGATACTTATCCCCGCTATCGAGGACGTGGTCAAGTCCATCGACCTCAAAAAAGGCACGATAGTAATCGAGGCAATAGAGGGGCTGCTGGACTAACGAGTTGTGCACAGGCAAGGGTGCCTGTGCAACCGTGGTGGGACAGACGCCCTCGTCTGTCCGTTTACAGGCCCTGTTCCACTTCACACGATTCTCTGCCCAACACTTGACAATTTAGTAAATTAGTAATATAGTAATATACGACAAGGGAAGATGTAATGCGGATTGCTCGAACCGCACGGTTTAAGAAGGCATGGAAAGAGCTAAGCGAAGATGAGAAGGAGCTTGCTCGTAAGGCCATCACGAATTTAACAAAAGATATGCGATACCCTGCATTAAGGGTCAAGAAAATGCAAGGTGTTAAGGGTATATGGGAAGCTAGAGCAAGCCGCTCGCTGAGGATAACTTTTCAGATTGTAGGCGATTTAATCATTTTGCGTAATATCGGACAGCATGACGAAACGTTGGGACGACCTTAAGGGGGGATGAGAATGACAACATATAGCAGGGTCACCAGACATGGACAGATTACCCTTCCTGCTTCTGTACGTAAAGAACTCGGGGTTGAGGAAGGTGACCTGGTGGAGATTGACATAGTAGATGAGCATGCAATACTCATACCCAAGAAGGTAGTAGACAAGAGTCAAGCTTATTTCTGGACAAGGGAATGGCAGGAAGCTGAGAAGGAAGCCAGCAAAGATATCAAGGCTGGCAGGGTCAAAGCATTCGACACAGTCGAGGAGTTGTTTGAGGATTTAGGATAGAATAGCCCTATTTTTAAAACAAATGGTGGGACAGACGCCCCCGTCTGTCTGTTTACAGAAACAAAGAAGGGGCGACTCGATGGGTCGCCCTCTATGCTTTATTTCCCGCGAGATAGCCTTTTATCAAGGCTTCGAATCACTGATACTAATCTTGCCGCACATTTAGTCTTCAAAAGGTGTTGGTATGGGGTGGGTGCGCAAATATTCTTCAAAAAGAGCCTTGATATCTATTATCGTTGTAGTTCCATCTAAATTGTGCAGCACATTGGCATCGGCAAGATCCGGCGTTACCTCGGGCTGAGGAGTAAAAATTGGCGGTGTACCGCTGGGAGATGTCGTGGGATAGGGCTCAGGCAGTTTTCGATCCTCAATAGGCAGTCTTGTATGGGTACCGTCTTCGTTAATTTTAATATAAAGCACATCACCGAGCATTAAATAAATTGCTTCTGTTCTTTCGTCATTTAAGTAATAAATCTCACGATAAATACCGCTGCCACCTATCCAATCCGGAGCGCCGGCAATCTTTTTAAACTCTTTTCCCATTTCTTCGAAGTCTACTTTGCCGTAGAGATTGGCGACATCCTCGACAGTCAACCTGGGCATATCCGCCGGCAGGTCTCCCAGCATTATAAGCACAGGCCTGACCCATTCGCCTACCAAACCGATACCCGGGTCAGCAAAAATAGCTTTCAACTGCTCTCGCTGCTCATCCGTGATAGCCCTGGCATAGCTCCGTTCATACAGGTCAGTGTAGCCGTTTCTAACTATGTAACCTGTTTCGTTACCTTGCTGTGCTCCCTGTTCTATCGCTTTTTGTTCATCTCCTTGAGTATCGCCGGTCGCCATAGCAATAGCCACGCCCAGCAATGAACCTACAATCAAAACCGCCAGTACAAGCGCAATTTTCTTAATCGGAGTGAATGATCTCATGATTTGATTTTTACCTCTATCCCAGCCCACAATATCTAAATTGTATGTACGAATGTTGCAGATAATATGCTTACATGCTATCGGGCTAGATCTATTTTGTCAAGAGTGGGTTTCGCCACATCTGGGAGAGATTTGTTTAGGTATTTTGTGCTCCCCCATGAGTCCAGATACCTCCGCAATCTGAAGGCAGAGAACTGCAGGCTGAAAGCCGATAGCTTCTTATAACGTTGAGATTGCCACGTCCGCCTCTGGCGGACTCGCAATGACATATTAATATTATCCAGATGAAAAAAGTAGGGGCGTTCAATTGAACGCCCCTACAAATATGTCTAAGGATGCTTTACGCCTTGGGCGGCGCGGGGTTAATCAAGCCTGCTGCCAGCGTGTTGGGGACTACTTCCATCAACTCGTCCAGCGTCCAGGCGCCCTTCTTGAATATGGTCTTTATGGGGATGGGGTCCTGATACAGAGAAATCTGGTCGCCGCTGATGAGGAAGGTGCAGCCGTTGATGTTGGCAGCGGCATCGGATGCCAGGTATGCCACAAATGCCACCATCTGGTCAGGCTCGACCATCTTGGCGATTAAATCCGCTCCGGGAGGCAGTGCTGTGCCCGTTGCTTTCGCCCTCTCGATAGCGGCATGAAGCTCCGGCGATACGGTCAGCCTGGTGGCAGCGCGGGGCCGGAGCGCATTGCAGGTAACGCCGTATCTGCCCATATCTCGCGCTACAGTACGGGTGAACCCCACGATGCCCTCTTTGGCAGCACTGTAGTTTGCCTGCCCCATGTTGCCCAGGCCGGACTCGGAGGCTGTGTTGATAATTCTGCCGCTTTTCTGCTGGCGGAATAATAGGCATGCGGGCTTGGTGCAGTTGAAAGTGCCGTAAAGGTGGACTTTCATCACGATGTCCCACTCCTCGGGGGACATGTTGTAAACCATCCTGTCCCTGAGGATGCCCGCGTTGTTCACCAGGATGTCCAGCTTGCCGAAGGCATCGACTGCCGACTTGATGATTCTCTCGCCGCCCTCTGTGGTAGCCACGCTATCGTAGTTGGCTACCGCCTGTCCGCCCATCTTTTTGATTTCATGGACCACCTCTTCGGCAGGAGACTGGGATGCCCCGGAGCCATCGCCGCCGCCGCCCAGGTCGTTCACCACTACCTTGGCGCCTTCCCGGGCAAACAGGATAGACTCAGCCCTGCCGATGCCGCGACCTGCGCCGGTGATAACCGCAACTTTCCCCTTCAGTCTGTCGCCCATGTCTTGCTTGTCCTCCTTGTGTCTTTATTTATGGGGATAAGCGCTCAGCCTTCAGCAGTCAACTTCGGCGGTATAACTGATTGCTGAATACTGATAGCTGATCGCTCGAAGATTTTTGCCGCAGCTATTATAGCATTAAATACGCTCGCTGGCACTACCTGGGCATGAAATAGATTCCCGCAAGCTCGTGCTTCAGTTCCCGCACCATGAGCTCGGTTACGGCCCGGCGCACGTCCAAGCCTTCGAAAAGGACGCGCTGCACCTGACGGGCGATGGGCATCTCCACATTCAGCTCCCCGGCGAGCTTGAGGGCGGCCACAGTGGCATTAACCCCCTCCGCCACACCCGTCATGGCAGCGGTGATTTCCTTCAGCGCACGCCCTTTGGCTAGCTCCTGTCCCACGAAGCGGTTACGGCTCAAGGGGCTGTTGCATGTGGCAACGAGGTCACCCAGTCCCGCCAGCCCGGCGAATGTCATAGGGTTTGCCCCCGCCGCCACGCCGAGGCGCGTGATTTCGGCAAGCCCTCTGGTTATCAGCCCGGCTTTGATATTATTGCCGTAGCCCAGGCCGTCAATCATGCCCGCTGCCAGAGCAATGATGTTCTTGAGCACCCCTCCCAACTCCACCCCGACCACATCGCTGTTGGTGTAAACGCGGAACAGCGGCGAAGCCATTATCTTCTGTACCTTTGCCGCCATTTTTACATCGTAAGCCGCCGCCACGGTGGTCGCCGGCAAGCCGCGGGCTATCTCCCGCGACAGGTTGGGGCCGGAGAGGACGCAGATGTTGCGATGATACCGGGGCGGCATCTCCTCGGCAATAACCTGAGACATACGTTTGCTGCTCTCCAGCTCCAGCCCCTTGGCTACGCTCAGAATGAGTGTGGAGCTGGCGAGATGCCTTCGAATCAGCTTCACATTGCGGCGCATGTGCCACGAGGGTACAGCCAGGATTACCAGATTCGCCCCGCCCAGCGCTTCCTGCAGCGATGCGGTGACGCTCAATCCCCCGGGGAAAGGGAAGCCGGGAAGGCGGGCTTTGTTCTCCTTCTCGCGGTTCAGCCGCTCCGCTTCCGCCTCAGTCCGCGCCCAGAGCCTGACCTCCAGCCCGTTGCGGCTGAGCATTATCGCCAGGGTCGTGCCCCAGTCGGTGGTGCCTATGACGGCTACTTTGTCCGCAGTGCGCCTCATCTGTTCTGTATCTTCTGCCCTTTCTGTCCCAGCTTGTTCTCCGTGCCCGATAGCAGCCTCGATATGTTATCCCGATGCTGGAAAATTATCAAGGCGACAGCGACCGCAATAAACAGGAAGTATTGCCACGGCGCGCGGTCTACCGCCCAGAAAGCGCCCATCGCCGCCACGGCGGCAAGCGAACCGCAGATTGAGCCAAGCGAAACATAGCGGGTCAGGGCTATCAGGATAATAAAAACGACAATTCCTGCCACCGGGCCGAGCGGCTCCATCACCAGGACACAGCCCAGCGTGGTGGCGACGCCGCGCCCGCCCTTGAACCTGAGAAATACCGACCAGTCGTGTCCGGCGACGGCAGCGAACCCGGCAGCCATCTCGCCAGCGGGGGAACCTACAACATAATGCCCTATGAAAACGGCTGCAACCCCCTTGAGCACATCGAGGATAAGGACAACGGCAGCCCATCTGGTGCCGATGGTGCGCAGCACATTGGTGGTGCCGATGCTCCCGCTGCCGTACTGCCTGACATCGACCCCCTTCAGCTTCCCCGCAATCAATCCCCAGGGAATCGAGCCGATTAGATAGCTGCCGATAATAACAGCCGCATACTCAATCATTCTTGCCCTTCCGTTTGAATATGAGTTTCACCGGTGTGCCTCTGAAGCCAAAGGCTTCTCTGATACCGTTCTCCAGATAGCGCTCGTAGGTGAAGTGGAGCAGCCGCGGGTCGTTGATAAAGAAGACAAAGGTCGGCGGGTTGACATCGGGCTGTGTTACATAGGATATTTTAAGTTGCTTGCCTCCCACCGATGGAGGCGGGTGAGCCTGAAAAACCTTCCTGAGCTTTTCGTTCAATAGAGGAGTGGCGATGCGCATCTGCCTCTCCATGTAGACCTGCTTGGCAGCAGACAGCACCCCGCCGATGCCCTTGCCGAACTGTGCCGAGGCAAACACCACGGGCACATCGGGGAAGAACTTGAGCTTCTGCTGAATCTCGCGGGCACATTGTGCCTTGTTCAATTCCAACTGAGGGGCGAGGTCCCACTTATTTACCACCACTACCATGCCCTTGAGCGCTTCTTGAACATAGCCGGCGATATGGGCGTCCTGAGCTATCATGATTTCAGGCGCTTCGAGCACCAGAAGCACCACGTCCGCCCTGGTTATGGCGTTTAGCGAACGCATGACGCTGTACCTTTCGATACCTCTCTCGATGCGTCCCCGCCGCCTGATGCCTGCGGTATCGATGAACAGCACAGGCTCGCCTTTGTAATTGAAGACGGTATCTATGGCGTCACGGGTCGTGCCCGGCGTCTCGCTTACAATCGCCCTCTCCTTGCCCAGGATGGCGTTGAGCAGCATGGACTTGCCCACATTGGGACGCCCCACGATGGCGATTTTGAGCATGTCCGGCTCAGCTTCAGAAGGAGCGGAGGGCGGCAGCAGCTCGACCACTTTGTCCATGAGGTCGGAGACACCCGTGCCGTGATAGGCGCTTATCGGCAGCGGCTCGCCGATGCCCAGTTCATGGAACTGGAAGACATCGCGGCGTCGCTGCGGGTTATCCGCCTTGTTGGCAGCCAGAACCACAGGCTTCCCCGAGCGCCTGAGTATTTCGGCAAGCTCCTGGTCGGGGATGGTCACCCCATCGACTACATCCACCATCAAGATGACGGCGTCGGCTTCCTCGATAGCGACCTCAGCCTGATTTTTGACCTTTTGCCGCAAGTCCGATTCGGGTCTGGGTTCTAGGCCTCCGGTATCGACCAGGGTCAGCTCGCGTTTTTCCCAGGTGATATCGGCATAGACCCTGTCCCGCGTGGTGCCCGGCAGGTCTTCCACGATAGCGATGCGCTCCCCCGCCAGGCGATTGAACAGGGTGGACTTGCCCACATTGGGCCTGCCAACGATAGCAACAATAGGCTTGGACATAAATTTCAACAAGAAAAAACTGTCAATAACCGACACGCCATATTTGCTGTAACAAGAATTACCGAGTGTATGCAAGCCAAAAGCGCTATAATCAGAGTTATTAACACAGAAACAAATAGCCAAGTAAAAGCTGTTTGCCGCTCACACCAATTTTTTGGCTTTGTATTTTGCTCCCGTGTTTGCATAGGCGTTTTCATTTGAGCGGGTTCCAGTTGGTGAAAAAAATCTGTTCTCCCTAATTGGAAGAATCTGTGTTTAGACAGCGCAATAAGTAATGTAAAAATCCAAACTGCGAGGGCAACAAGTAGAACTACTCGAATTACTAATTCAAATCCATCGTTCAAATAATTGTAAGAAAGACCTAGAATCGCCCCACTTATACCGACAATCACACTTGGAGTAGCCCATATTAGCGTGTCGTAATGCCGCCAGTCTTCCCTAGCTTGCCGATATTGCTCAATTCTGATCTGTTCCTGTTTACCATTGTCATTTGTCATTACGACCTCCCCAGTATCTCCGCCAGAAGCACCTTCAGGATATGCATCTTGTTCTCCGCCTGATCGAACACCACCGACTGCCTGGAGTCAATCATCCCCGACGCAATCTCCTCGCCGTGGTGAGCCGGCATGTCGTGCATAAAGATAGCATCCCTCTTTGCCAGCTTCATCAGCCTGGCGTCCACCTGATAGCCAGCGAAAGCCTTGCGGCGTTTCACAGCCTCTGCCTCCTGCCCCATGCTGGTCCAGACATCGGTATAGACCACATCGGCGCCTTTTACCGCCTCCTCGGGCTGCCTGAGCAGCCGGAGGTCAGCGCCGCTTCGCTGTGCGAAGCGGCGCCCCTGGCGCACTATCCTGTCGGGAAGCTCATAACCTTGAGGCGAGGCAATCCGGAAGTTTGTGCCCACCAGCGCGCAGGCAAGGTAAAGGCTGCTGGCTACGTTGTTGCCGTCGCCGATATAGGCAACGGTTATGCCCTTCAATTTCCCCTTCTTCTCATAGACGGTCGTAATATCGGCGAGCGCCTGGCAGGGGTGCTCCCCATCCGAGAGCGCGTTTATCACCGGAACGCCGGCATATTTAGCCAGAGACTCGACAGTGGCATGAGCGAAAGTTCGCGCTGCAATAATATCCACATAACGGCTGAGCGTTCTCGCCGCATCGGAGACAGGCTCCCTGACCCCCAATCCGACCTCAGCCTGGGAAAGGTATATAGTA
>VGNW01000066.1 GCA_016865955.1 Chloroflexota bacterium
TAATATGCAGTAAAGTTGCGGGGTTAGAAACACCACTGTTTCGAGGCGAGTCAAGCTGTTTAGCTTTATTCGAGAGGGGGCAGGCGGCTATGAAAACGACGAGATTACTAGTAGTGGATGACGAAGCTCTATTCAGAGAGCTTTTATGCCGCACTCTGGCAGCGGAGCCCGGGCTGGAGGTGGTAGGAGTCGCCGGAGATGGGGAAACCGCCGTCCGCCTTGCCCGGCAGGACAAACCGGATGTGGTGATTATGGACATTGAGATGCCGGGGAAACTGGATGGAATCGAAGCTGCTTTACAGATTAAGAAGGAAAAGCCGCAAACCGGAATAGTAATCCTGTCTGCGCACAGCGAAAGACGCTATGTAACGAGTCTGCCTCTGGAGGACATTCATGGCTGGGCTTATCTATTAAAACAAACAGCGCCCGACCTCGCTACAGTCGTGAGAGCCATCCAGGGTAGTAAGGCTGGTATGGTCGTATTGGACCCCACAGTAGTAGCAGGATTGCGACCCAGACAAGGCTCGGCAGTTGCGAGATTAAATCCAAGGCATCAAGAGGTGCTTGAACTGCTGGCGCAGGGCTACAGCAACGCCGCCATAGCACAATTGCTGAAGCTGTCCCGAAAATCGGTTGAGACTTATATAAACGCTATTTATCAGGAATTGCACCTCTCCCACGAGCAGGATATCCACGCTAGAGTCAAAGCCACCCTCCTCTATCTGGAAAGCTCCAAGAGCCGTCAAGGATAGACGAGGATAAATCGTCAGGCTAGCACTATGTTATCCTTCCGCAGACCAGCTACTCTTTCTATGACTATAAAAGGCGTGAGCCTATCCGCGGAGAGACATAGGATGTACCGGGTTATTGTTGCCGATGACGAGGCTGAGTTTCGCGACTGGCTTAAATCCTTGCTGGACGGCAGCGAGGATTTTCAGATGGTGGGAGAAGCCAGCACAGGTTCTGAAGCGGTTCACCTTATCCCGTTGCTATTGCCGGATCTGGTTATCGCCGACATGTACATGCCGGAACCGGACGGACTGGAGGTTGCCAGATATGTACAACGGCATTTCTCCAGTATTAAGGCAATACTTGTGAGCGCATATGAGGAGCGTGTATACGAAAGACTGGCAAAAGACGAGGGAGCGCTTGCATTCATACCCAAGGCTAAATTTTCTCTGGATGTTCTGCGCCAGGCCCTGCGAGGGGCAGCAAAGCCATAACTTCAGTACCCTCACCCAGTGCGCTCTGGATGATACACCTGCCTCCAACTACTTCAGCGTAGTCCTGCATCATCATTATCCCTCGCCCACCCGAAGCGCTTGGCATATCAAACCCCTGAGCATTGTCCCGCAGGGTAAGGCATAACCATTCTTTTGAGGGCTGCCTCAATCTTATAACCACCTTGCCGGCCTTGGTGTGCTTGACCACATTCGTCAGAGCTTCTTCAGCTACACGATATGCCGCAAGGCGTGTCTGTTCCGCAATAAGTTGAGGATTGCTTCTCTCCTGATGTGTTAGCTCCTCATCCACTTCCATTTCAATATCGAGAGTGGTCTCAAACTGGTCTCCCAGCGATTGCAGAGCCGCCACTAGACCGCGGCGAAGGATGGAAGGATAAAGACGATGACTTATAGGCCTCACATGGTTGTCTATCAGCTCGCTGAGCTTTTGACGCAAGTCTTTTATTTCCCTGGACAGCTCTCCTTGTGTCTCCGTGCGTTCCAACTCGGTCAGGCGATGAAGTAGAATAATCAGCCTGTTCTGCACCGAGCCATGAAGCTGTTGCGCTATTTCCCGTCGCACGGATTCCTGAGCCGCTATAATCCTCTGCAATGAAAGCTGAAGCCCTTCTGCCCTGGCCAGAGCAGCCGCATGTTCTACTCGTTCCTTTTCTGCTATCTTGCGCTCGGTTATATCGCGAAAATTGGCAAGTACGCCGCCTACAATCGGATCATCCAGGAAGTTCCTCACAATGACCTCGAGTGTACGCCATGAGCCGTCTCTATGCTGTGCACGAAGCTCTCCTTGAAATGCAGCCCCCGGTTTCTCAATCAATTCAGCGAAGGCTTTCATGGCATCCGTCATATCATCCGGGTGGATAAAAACAAATGCGTTAGTACCCTTGTGCGCTTCAAGCTTGTACCCCAGCACTCGTTCGATCGAGGGACTTTGGTACATGATGTTCCCTTTTGCATCCAGGATGGAAACATCATCCAGCGAGTTTTCAATCATAACCCTGAAATGTTCTTCCCTTTGTTTCAGAGCCTCCTCGGCGCGATGGCGCTCGGTCACATCGCGGTAGTTGATGACAATACCTCTAACCGCCGGGTTTTCAAGAAGATTATTCGCAGTAGCTTCCATAATTCTCCATGTGCCATCTTTATGGAGAAAACGCACCGATGCCGGCACAGCCTGCATGTGATATTTGGACAGTCTCTGAAAGATTCTCGCAACATTCTTCATATCGCCCGGATGTATGTACTCAATGGCCTTCTTGCCTATCAATTCTTCAGGCTTATATCCCAGAATCCTCTCTGCCGACGGGCTCTCATATACTATTGTGTAGTCCTCATTCAGAACAGCAATACCATCCAATGAGTTTTCTATAAGCGAACGGAAGTGCTCTTCTCTAGCTTTAAGCGCTTCCTCAGCCTGCTTGCGCTCAGTTATGTCCCGGGCGTTTACCACAAATCCCATAACCGATGGGTCATTAACCATATTGTTGGTGACACCCTCAATGACCCTCCAGGAGCCATCCTTATGTCTGAAACGGACTTCCATAGCTGCAGGGCGACCTGAGTTTTGCATGAAACTATCGAAATTATCGGTGATGTACTGCACATCGTCGGGCGAGAAAAATTCGAGCACGCTTCTTCCGACTATCTCATCCGGTTTGTACCCGAGTGTCCGTTCTACAGACGGACTAACATAGCGCGCAGTCAGGTCTGCGTTGGTAATCAGGCTGATGTCCATAGAGTTATCTATAAGTGCCCGGAAATTCTCCTCCCTCTCTTTGAGCGCATCCTCAGCCCGCTTACGTTTCGTGATGTCCCTTAAAACAGCAACTAATGTTTTAGGGTTATCTTGAGCATCCCTTATTACCGAAGCTGCGAAACTGATGGCGATTTCCTTGCCATCTTTATTCACCGCGCCGATATCAATATGCTCGGTAATCCCCTTCTCCAGAAGCTCCTTCAAGGCATCGCCAGCTTTTTTTATGTCTCTGGGGCTGCGATATGTAGGCAACTCAAGAACTGCTTTTCCCACAAGCTCATCCGCTTTAAATCCCAGAAGCTTCTCTACCGTCTTGTTGACATATATAACTTTGCCATCCATGTTCACGAACATGACTCCATCGGGCATATCTTCGATGGCTGCGGTCTTCACGCGCTTGCGCTGCTGCGGCATTTCTTTCACGTTACTGCCCTTGCCGCTGGAGCGCTCATCGCAGGCTAAACGCTTATGATTATTTTGAGATTCTCGTACGAGCTTTTCTTTGGTCTTTCCGGAGTATTTCTTCGCCGAGGCTTTTCTCATGGTCAATCCCCGCACCCGAACAAGGTTATCCTGTGAAACCAGCTCAAAAAGTGAAACCTGAGGTAGCGCAGATGATAGCAAAAATATCCCCCAAAAGCAACTCGAGAGCCTCAAAAAGAATCAGCCAGCCCGGCCGGGCTGGCTGATTACGTCCACTTCTATTATTCTGTAAAGCTCTATTTTTTACGAAACCAGGCCTATCTTGGTAGCTACTATCTCCTTCCAGTAATCGGTGCTGCCGTAGCGGATATCGGCAGCCTTTGCCCTTCTGAAGTAGAGCGGGATGTCATGCTCCCTGCTGGTTCCGATAGCGCCGTGCAATAATACCCCCTTCTCCGTGAGCCATTTGTACCTTTCATTCACATAGGCTTTCGCCATGGCGACCTCTTTTTCGCTGGGAAGGCCCTCGGATTCCAGCCACGCTGCCTGATAGACGATGTAGCGACTGGTCTGCATAGCAGTCCACATGTCAGCCATGATATGTTGAAGCGCCTGGAATGCCCCGATGGGCCTGTCGTACTGCACCCTTTCCTTGGAATAGGCCACCGTCATCTCCACCGCAGCCTGCATGCCTCCGATGGACTCGGCACACTTAGCAATAGCGCCTCTTCTCATAACATTATCTACTATAGTCCAACCATTATCCAGCTTACCGAGCATGTTCTTCTTGGGCACGGAGACATTCTTAAACTGCACCTCG
Organism: Chloroflexota bacterium; assembly: GCA_016865955.1. Taxonomy (GTDB): domain Bacteria; phylum Chloroflexota; class Dehalococcoidia; order SZUA-161; family SZUA-161; genus VGNW01. The sequence continues at coordinate 4,241 of VGNW01000066.1, forward strand.
CACAGCTTCTCCATGCCGATGGTGGGCATCACTTCCACATGTACCCCGTGCGATTTGGCGTCCACTATGAAAACGGTGACACCGTCCTCCGGCGCAGGTCCTTTACCGGTTCGGGCGACGCAGAGTAGGTAATTAGCCACATTAGCCATCTCAACGAAGACCTTCGTCCCGTCAAGCACATAGTGGTCACCTTTGGCTGTCGCCTTCACGGTAATTCCCGAGGCATCGAACAGACCGTTGGATTCGAGATGAGCCATGGTGAATATAAGCGCCCCGCCGGCTATCCCGTGCAGGAACTCCTTCTTCTGCTCTTCAGTTCCGGCATCAATGACAGGGAGAGCGCCCTCGACAACAGTACATACAAATGGACCGGGCAGGATGTTTCTCCCCATTTCTTCGAGGAGAATGGTAAAGTCCTGAAAGGTCATCCCCTGACCGCCATATTTTTCGGGGATAACCATTCCCTGCCATCCCAGATCAGCCATCTTTTTCCAGATTTCAGGCGAGTGCCCTTTACTGTCCTCTTCGAGATCTCTTACCTTTTTCTTGGGACATTCTGCAGCCAGAAAGTCCCTGGCTGCCTTTCTCAGCATTTCCTGTTCTTCGGTGAAGGCTATATCCATCTCAGTGCTCCTTTTGTCTGTAATACGCTTGGTTTACTTCATTCTGGGCAGACCCAGTCCGTACCAGGCGATAATATTTCTCTGTATCTCGTTGGTGCCCATAGCTATGAACAGCACGAACGATTGTTGATACCATTTCTCGTACCAGCCATCCAGGGGTGCCCATCTGGAACGCTTTACCTGACCGTAGGGACCGAGAATATCGGTTCCCAGCCAGGCGAGCCGTTCCTGCAACTCGCTCGCCAGTATGTGGACACCTGAAGCCTCGAAGCCAGCCATCTCGTTCCTGCTCTGTGCATCTGCTATCCTGTAGCCGAGGCTGCGCAGCGCCTCAATCTCACAAGCCATTTGAGCCAGCCTGCTTCGAATCAGGGGGTCCTTAGCCAGTAGCTTACCGCCCACTTTGGTCTCATTACTGTACTTCACAAGCTCTTCAAGCTGCCTCAGCATCATCATTATGGCTCCGAGGCTGGACCTCTCGAAGCCCGCCAGAAGCTGAGTCACCTGCCATCCCTTATTCTCCTCGCCTACCACATTTTCCACAGGTACACGCACATCGTCAAGAAAGACCTCGTTGTAAACGTGAGCCTGGTCCATGTAATAAAGCGGTTTCACGGTTACACCGGGTGACTTCATATCCAGCAGTATGAAGGTAATGCCCATCTGCTTCTTGGGAGCATTAGGATCGGTGCGCACCAGAGCGAACGCCCAGTGAGCGCGGTGAGCGCCGGTGCTCCATATCTTCTGTCCGTTTATCACATAATGGTCGCCCTTCTTCACCGCCGATGTGGATAGCGCCGCCAAATCCGAACCGGCATTAGGCTCGCTCCACAGCTCGCACCACTGGACTTCGCCGGAGCCGATACCCGGGAGAAATCTCTTAAGCAGCTTTTCATTGCCCACACCCAGCAGTGTCGGGGCGAGCATCTCCGGCCCGAAGATGTCTATTCCGGGCAAGTCATAATAGCCCCTCGCCTCGGCGAAGAACACCTTGTCCATAATTGTGCCCTTGCCCCCGTATTCGGGAGGCCAGCCGATGGAGATCCATCCCCGTTTGGCGAATTCTCTGGCACAGTAAAGGTGATATCGCCAGCCTTCGTCTGTATCGTATATACTCTCCAGACCTGCGAAACCTTTGGGCTTTTTCTTTTCCAATTCCTTGCAGACATCGTAAAACTCTTGCCTGAGCTTCACCTGCTCATCTGTCAGTTTGAAATCCACTTCGAGCCTCCTTAATTACGGCTTACCTTAACTCTCATCCGCCGCCACAGGAAACCCTCGTCTGTTAATCTGCCTTATCTGGGCAGGCGCTTTACAATCAATTCTCTCTGAATTTCCGATGTGCCTTCCAGCAGCTCATACATCTTGGCATCCCTGAACAGGCGCTCAATCTTGTACTCCTTGCTGATTCCGTAGGCACCGTGCACCTGCATGCCCCACCTGCACACATCCACCGCAGTAGAGGTCACAAACAGCTTGGTGATAGCCATATCCTTTATCGTGTCTTTGCCCTCGTCCTTCATAAAGGCACCCCTATAGACCAGCCAGCGCGATGCCTCGAGCCGTGACGCCATTTCAGCCAGCAGCCAGTGAATAGCCTGTAAATCGAAGATGGGCTCATCGAAGTGCATCCGGTGCATGGCATATTTGATAGCCTCCTCCAGCGAAGCCTGCATAAGCCCCACACACTGGGCACTCAGGCAAAGCTTGCCTATGGTCATGGCGTCCTTAAGTGCATCGAACTTGCCACCCTTGCCTCCCATCAGGTGGTCCTTGGGCACGTGCACATCCTCGAAAAACACATCGGAAAGGTCTGTACCCCTCAGCCCCAGTTTATCCATCTTAGGGCCAGTGGAGAACCCTTTTCTATCGGCCTCCACAAAGAATAGGCTGATATCTCCTTCGAGCTTGGCAAAGACGCACATGACATCAGCCCAAGGGGCATTGGTGATGAATCTCTTGACACCGTTTATGATATAGCCGTCTTTGACTTCTTTCGCCGTGGTCTTAATCATCTTTGGGTTCGAGCCCGTGTCCGGCTCGGTGAAACCGAAACAACCGACCTTCTTGGCATCACAAATCGGAATCATCCACTGCTTCTTCTGCGCCTCAGTGGCCAGTTTATTGAATCTGTCGTTCACCACATGCTGCAGTTGTAAGTGTATGGCCATGGGAGCCAGCACCTTGGCAATCTCTTCCAGAGCCAGCACCAGACTCACATAGTCAGCACCCGCGCCGCCATACTTCGGGTCGAACGGTATTCCATAGAGATTCATGTCAGCCAGCTTAGGCCGAATCTCATGGGGGAAGTTGTTCTGCTTGTCCATTATGTCCACAAGAGGCGTCAACTCGGCCTCTGCGAACTTCCTGACCGACTTCTGGAACATTTCCTGCTGTTCGGTTAAGTTGAAATCCACTGCTTGCTTCCTCCCTTTTAATTTGTTATAGCCTATTTCTTAGGGTATTTTCGAGCTTCCAGCATCTCCATAAAGGACTCGATTTTGGCTCTTACCTGTGCATCATTGTATCCTCTAGGATCAACCATATTTCCTTCAAACATCAATGAGGGCAAGCCTAATTCATCCCTCAAAATACATCCGATATCAGGCTGCTCGGCGGTGAAACATCTACAGCAACGGTTGGAATGGAAAACTATACCGTCCACATGGTACTTTTTGATACGTTTCTTATATAGCTCAGCCTTACCACACGATGCGGCGCGCATGAAAAAACTGAGATATCTGTCTGCCAGGCTGCCATACGGGTCGTCGGCATTCAAACGCCCGCTGAATGCATTTCCATAGAGGTCGGTAACGAATGCAGCGCCGAATTCGGCGAAATAGTTCAGCAATCTCATGTTGTGATAGATGGGGAACATATCCCAGATAAGCCTGAACTTCTCATCGGGAACGAAACCGACCTTATTATCAACACGCATCTTCACTTCATCGCGCAGTTGTTTGTAGAATTCCACAGCCTCTTTAGTTCCTTTAAGCGTAACCAGGGGGAACAGACATGTGAAAACGTCAATCTGACTTATCGGTGTCGGCGCAGCGGCACGCATGTCGTCAATCTCGTCCCATAGCGCGCTTGCCTGGTCGGAATTGATTACGACCTCGTGTAATTTAGCGGCACCGAGCTTTTTGTTAGTGTACTTTTCCATCAGTCGGACAGCTTCTTTTAATTCTGAAGCATAGTATTCTCTGTGACGCGGGGACAGGGTATCGCTATCCACCGTATAAGCAGCATCTATTATAATCATAGGACACTTGTAATGCCTTTGCATAGCCTCCCACCACTTGGGGTGTGTCATGCAAGCGCCCTCGGTAGCCAGCAAAATATCGGGAGCCGGAGGCCCTTCATCGCCAAGCGCACCACGCTTCTCAAACATAACGCCGAAGGTGCACAAAGCATAGGCACACAGGTCCTGAGAATATCCTCTTGCCTCGCCAGCCTTGCATAGGTCTTCAGCCACCTTCCGCGAAGAGCAAAGCGCAGCGTAATTCTCGGGGAAGAAGGGAATTCCATCGAAGGCATAGACCAGTTCGATAGGCGTCATTGATGTTATCCAGACTACCGGCCTGCCCTGTTGTTTGGCGTTAGCCAAGTCCCGGTAGTATATCTCGTTGAGCGTTCCCAGAGCTGCTGATGCCGCCAATCTCGGCGGTTTAAATGGAACCGCTGGTTTCTCTTGTTTGGTTTCCATGCTGAACTACCCCACCATTTCGATAAATGCCTGAACCATCGTCTTGAACTTGCCGCCCGCCCAACCTATATCCGAATGGTCAACTACCAGCACCGGCAGTCCCTCTTCCTTGAGCTTGCCCTCAAGCCAGGGGCGGTCGTAGAGGTGAGTATCGCAATACTTCTGTGTCAGCAGGATTACACCCTGCACCCGGTAATCTTTAGCCAGCTTCAAAATGTGATACACCCTGTGCTGAGCATTATGCTTGCAGGGACAAAGCACCTTGCGCAGGTAGCGCTCAGCGAGCGCTCTCAGAGGCTCCTCATTTTCGTTGACAGAGGCAAAATAATATCGGCTTCCGATATCCACATCATCTACCACTATATTAGCCCCGCTCTCCTCTATTGCCTGTAGCAGCTCGACGGTCTCGAAGGTGTTCCCCGCTATCATCAGCCGCACCTTTCCGTCCTGTGAGCCTTTAACGGTTGAGAGCGCAGGCAATAGCTTGCGGAGCATTGCATTATGCTCCTCTTTAGGCATCACCAGACCTGCCCGCAGCACCTCGAATATCTCGCTGCCGGGGAGGGGCGGATTATCACGCAGACTCAGGTTATACAGCTCGCGTACCAGAGCGCGGTTCTGGTTATACAGCTTGATTGCCTGCCTCAGCGAGTCATCGCTTATTTTCTTGCCGGTGTACTTCTCCAGAGATTCTTGGAACAGGCGCAGTTCCCCGATATAAAAGTCCACCGCTGCATCAGTGCTCTTCCCCGGAATAGGCAGATTCCAGTAATATGAAAGCTTGATATTCCTCTTCCAGATACTGTACAGGGCTCGGGTCATATCACAGGATTTCGGAAATACAGCACCATCAAGGTAGTTATATCTTCCTTTCAGCGCCTGCTCGAGGGCACTGCGCATATAAGAGCAGCAGATACTCGGCAGGTGAGCATCCGCAAGTTCGATGTTCTCAGAACCGCCCCTTATCCGAACAGGGATTATCCCTGCGGCATAGATGATTTCCTCCGGCGTAAAGTTGCAGAAATGCCCGAATACCTTCTTCCCCGACCTCTTCCATCCTTCAGCCAGCTTATGTCTGTTTCGATACGCTTCAGCAAACTCGGAATGTTTCACTCCGGCCGGCCTCCCATCTCTGCTAAAACCTTTTTACTGAGCGAAGGGCTGGTGGCAAAACAAATTGTCTTATGCTGCTATCCCAATAGAAGATTGTGGGTATGATGTCAAGATGTTGACATCATACCCACAATCTCCCTTAAAGAATCTATCAGGAGTAGCCTCATTGAACCAAGCGATGCTAGTATATCTTACCGCTCTACTCTAGTCAAGGTTTTGCGGGGAACCGGGACTGCTCCACTTGAGATTTCTCATAACCACACTTATAATACCCAAGAAGTTGCTGGCTAACATAAATTTTGCAGGACAAACTCGCGAAGAACAGTTTTCTAAAAAAGGAGGCTACAATGAGTATCACCAATTCATCGTTGAAGGGTAAAGTGGCTATCGTAACCGGTGCCGGCCGGGGTATAGGTAGAGCAATAGCTCTGGCTTTCGCCAGGCAAGGAGCCAAGGTGGTCATTGCCGAGATGAACCTCGAAAACGGGAAGACGGTTGCAGATGAGATTCATCAGCTTGGCAAAGAGGCATTGGCAGTTCAAACCAACATCGCCGTAAAAAGCGAAGTGGATAATATGGTAGCCAAGACACTGGAGAAGTTCGGCACTATTGATATCCTGGTAAACAACGCTGCTATCAATATCATGCGTCCCCTTGTCGACCTGCGGGAGGACGGCTGGGATAAGGTGATGAATGTCGACCTTAAGGGTTACTTCCTTTGCACTCAGGCTGTAGCAAAGGTGATGATGCAGAAAGGCAGCGGTAAGATAATCAACATGGCCTCCACCGGCGCTGCGAAGGCGGCGGTGGGACTGGGTGCGTATAGCATAGCGAAGGCTGGCGTGGTCATGCTCACCCGAGTCTTCGCCATAGAGCTTGCCCCTCACAACATCCGTGTTAACGCTATCGGACCCTATCTGGTGAAGACAGCGTTCAGCCAGCCCATGTGGAGCGACCCCGAGGTACTGAGAGCCACAGAATCAAGCATACCGCTGGGCCACATTGCCGAGCCCGAGGATATAGCTTCGGTGGCTTTGTTCCTTGCCTCAGACGCCTCATCCCAGGTCACGGGTCAGACGATATATGTTGACGGCGGTGCCCTGGCATAACTATGATTGGATAGGAAAGAGAGGCGGGCAGCAAAGCTGCCCGCCTCTCTTTCACACGTT
>VGNW01000067.1 GCA_016865955.1 Chloroflexota bacterium
GCTGGAATACCTGAAGGGGCGGTACAACTCATCGAGTCAACAGACCGTGCTCTGGTGGGGCAGATGCTCAAAATGAGGGATACCATCGACCTGGTAATCCCCCGCGGCGGCGCTGACCTGATTAACTATGTCGCGCAGAACGCCGCCATGCCCGTTGTCACAGGCGGAGTCGGTGTATGCCATACCTATGTTGACCGCACTGCTAACCTCGAGAAAGCTGTAGCTATAGCCTACAACGCCAAGGTGCAGCGGCCGACTGTATGCAATGCACTGGATTCTTTGCTGGTTCATGCTGATGTTGCTGAGAGATTTCTGCCCATGGTTGCGCGGGAGTGGAGCAAGGCTGGAGTGGAGATGCGTTGCGACGGGCGAGCTTTGAAAATCCTGAAGTCTCTATCTTCAGTTAAGGCAGTTGCTGCCGCCCGGCAGGACTGGGGCAAGGAATTTTTAGCCCTGGTTGCCGCGGTGAAAGTGGTTGACTCTCTCGACGAAGCTCTGCAGCACATCGAGCGTTACGGCTCGGGACATTCCGAGGCTATAGTAACCGAGGATTATTCGGCAGCCATGAGGTTTTTAAATGAGGTGGACGCTGCCTGCGTTTACGTGAATGCCAGCACCCGCTTCACTGACGGCGGACAGTTCGGGCTCGGGGCGGAAGTCGGAATAAGCACTCAGAAATTCCATGCCCGGGGTCCGATGGGGCTGAAGGAGCTTACTATCTATAAGTGGATAATACTCGGCAGCGGGCAGGTTCGCCCGTAAGATTCTGAGGTTCTCGGTTCATTTTTAAGGAGGGAAACTGGTGTCTGAATATAGATTCGAGAGGGAGTGCCGTACTCCGCATTCGGAGGCTTATCTTATAATAGCCGGTGAGGAGCGCCTTGGGAGGGTTGACCTCCATTTTACTCCGTCGATAGTCTACGCCACAGTATGCGTGAAGCAAAACCTGACCCAGGAGGCGATCGACGACCTCATAGATGTTATCGACGAAGAACTGGTGATGTCGGCGGATGTAGCCAGGGATGATTTTATTGTAACTGTATATCAGGGTCGTGAGGTCGGTGTTTTCAGCGATGAAGACTTTGAGGATGAAGAGGACTAGCTGCTCTTTTTCCTTTGAATAAGTGAGCGGACGGCACTCTCTATATCCGGTGCAGTGAGTCCGTGTTTCTTCAGCAGCTCTTCAGCTTTCCCTGATTTGGCATACATGTCTTTTATAGCAATAAAGGACATAGGGACGGGATAGTGCTCGGCTGCAATCTGAGCAACAGCGCTGCCCATGCCCCCTCTTCGCAAGTGTTCCTCAACGGTTAAAATAGCGCCTGTCTCTCTGGCTGCTTTTACAATCGCATCCGTATCCAGCGGTTTGATTGTAGACATACTGAGCACCCTGCAATCAATCCCGTCTTTTGCCAGATTCTGCGCTGCTTCCAGGGCATAGTGCACCATAATGCCGGTGGCGATAATAGCTATGTCTTTTCCTTCCCGCAGCGTTGCCGCTTTTCCCGGCGTGAACCTGTAGTCGGGAGGATAGACCAGAGGTGTTTTGGGACGGCTGAGCCTTATGTAGAACGGGCCGTAGGTCTGAGCGGCTGCCTTCACTGCCTGAGTCGCCTCGGTGGCGTCGGCGGGAACTATGACTGTGAAACCGGGGAGGGAGCAAATTAAAGCCAAGTCCTCGATTGACTGATGAGAAGTGCCGTCCTCGCCAACGGTAATACCGCCGTGAGTGGTGACAATCTTGACATTCAGACCCGGTTGAGCAACGCTCATTCGAATCTGGTCGAAACAGCGTCCTGGGGCAAACACGGCAAAAGTGCTGGCAAAAACAGTCTTGCCGGATGCGGCGAGGCCGGCGGCGATTCCAATCATGTTCTGCTCTGCGATACCGCAATTGAAAAACCGATTGGGGAATTCCTTGGCGAAAAGGGTGGTCATCGTAGATTTCGAGAGGTCGGCATCGAGTACAACGATATCGGGGTTCTGTCTGCCCAACTCGACAAGAGTTTTGCCGTATGCTTCTCTAGTACTCTGTTCCATGTCTATTTTAATTCCTCGAGAGCCTTTTTAACCTCTTCCGGAGCGGGAGCCTTACCGTGAAAATCAAGGTTGCGCTCCATAAAGCTGACCCCTTTGCCTTTCACAGTTTTGGCAATGAAAGCGGTGGGCTTGCCTTTAATCAGCTTTGCCTTTTCGAAGGCAGATATCAGTTGAGAGAAATCGTGCCCATCGACCTCAATAACGTGCCAGCCGAAGGATTTCCATTTCTCTGCCAGAGGCTCGAGATTCATTATCTCATAGTTCCAGCCATCGATTTGCTGCTCATTGTGGTCGACTATGGCTACCATGTTGTCCAGTTTAAAATGTGCTGAAGCCATTGCCGCTTCCCAGACCTGTCCTTCGTCACATTCGCCATCGCCGAGCAGGACATATACTCGGTAATCTCTGGCATCGAGTCGCCCTGCCAGAGCGACACCTATGCCAAAGGATAAGCCCTGTCCCAGGGAACCGGAAGACATCTCTACGCCGGGTGTGGCAGTCATATCGCAGTGTCCTTGCAGGGAGCTGCCCGGTCTTCTTAAAGTAGAGAGTTCTTGCAGAGGGAAGTAGCCGTTTTCTGCCAGTGCTGCATACAGGATTGGCGCAGCATGTCCTTTGCTGAGGATAAATCTGTCGCGGTCTTTCCAGCGCGGGTTCCTGGGGTCGTGACGCAGTATCTTAAAGTACAGTGTTGTGACAATATCGGCTGCGGAAAGAGAGCCGCCAGGGTGTCCGCTGCCTGCCGTGCCTGTCATAGCGATGACATGACTACGCAGCCTTTTTGCTATTGTTGCCAGCTCTCCGGTGGACGTTGTTGGAGTCAAATCAATCTCTTCAGGCAAGCAATAGCCTCGGCCTTAGTATTGTGCCGAGGCTTCACGATTTGCCCGCTCTTTTCTTACCCCTTGGCCAACGGGGGGACATTCATACCTCCAGCGGAGCAATTATATATTATCCTTGTCCCTCCGTCTATACCTTGTTATAATTCTGCTCGTGATTATAGATTTCCATACCCATATCTTCCCGCCACGCATAATGGAGAAGCGCCAGCGCTATCTGGGACGCGACCCCCTTTTCGACCAGCTTTATAACGACCCCAAAGCTAAAATTGTCACTGCGGAGGAAGTTGTAGAAAGCATGGACAGGGATGGCATCGACGTCTCCGTGGTTCTCGGCATCGGCTGGTCGAGCCACGAGCTTTGCTGTGAGACCAATGACTATATCCTGGAGGCGGTAACCCGCTATCCCGGGAAGCTGGTAGGTTTCTGCGCCGTGCAGCCGCTTGCCGGGGACAAGGCATTGGCTGAGGTCGAGCGTTGTGCCAAGGGAGGGGCTAAAGGTATCGGCGAGATGAGAAACGACATGCAGGGCTTCGACCTGGCTGACATTGCTATAATGACCCCTCTTGTTCAACTTGCAATGAAGCATCGGCTTATCATGCTTACGCATACCTCGGAACCGGTAGGGCATCACTATACCGGGAAGGGAGAAATCACCCCGGGCCCTCTTTACCAATTCATCACGAATTTCCCTAACCTTATTCTGGTATGTGCACACTGGGGTGGGGGATTGCCCTTTTATGCCCTGATGCCCGAGGTGAAGAAGGCACTATCGAATGTTTACTTCGATACCGCTGCATCTCCCTTCCTATATAGGGACGATATTTTCAAACATGTCGCTGAGATAATAGGGGCGGATAAAATACTCTTTGGCAGCGACTATCCTCTAATCAGACAAAGCAGAATTGTAAAGTCGCTGAATTCTCTTTCTCTACCCGAGAAAGCAAAGCAAATGATTCTGGGCGGTAATGCCCGGAAGCTACTGGCATTGATTTAAGGCGGTATTTCTGTGGAACCTGTACGCGCTTTCATCGCTATTGAATTACCCGATCCGGTTAGGGCGGCTCTCGCCCGTCTGCAGGACGGTCTTAAGGCGACTAGAACTACCTCTGTGAAATGGGTTGACCCGAAAGGCATTCATCTCACCATTAAGTTTCTGGGCAATGTAGATGCAGGTGAAATTCCTGAGCTGTCCAGAGTGCTCCGGGAGGCTGTGAGGGGAACCGTGCCGTTTCGCCTCAAACTGGAAAATACAGGGGCTTTCCCTAATATCAGAGCACCCAGGGTGATATGGGTCGGGGTGGGCGGCGAAGCAGAACATTTATTTACTTTACATAAAAAAGTAGAGCAGGCTCTAAAGCCCTTAGGATTCGCTCCTGAAAACAGGGCATTTTCGCCTCATTTGACTCTGGGAAGGGTGCGGGAGGGGGCTCAGCCGAACGAACTGCGGCGTCTGGGAGAGGGCATAGCTGCCTCTAAGACAGAAGGGGAAATATTCTTCAGTGTCGATTCGTTAAACCTGATGAGAAGTCAGTTGACGAGAGAGGGAGCAATCTATAGCTGCCTCGCGTCGTTCAAACTTGGCGGCGATTAAATATATTTTATCAGGTCGGCAGGCCGATTTCTGGTTAGGGAACCTCAGTTGTTACACTAGGAGTCCATTCTCCCCCTCTCCACTTAAGAGGGAAAACCAGCCGGATGGTTTGTGCTTCATCTTTTGTTAGAAAGACGGGCATTTCGTTTTTCTTAGTGTCACTTCCCTGCGTGATGCTTCCTACTATGATAACCACGCCATCGGCACCCTCGTTCTTGGCGGTGATATCGAGAATGGCGAAGTAGTTCTCGAAGACTCCTGCCGTAGTGGCATTCACCACCATCACTTTTGGCTTGGGTTTACTTATTTGAGATGATTGGGTGTATGATTTCGTAGGTTCGGCTTCCGTGCTGGCACCGCCTCCGCCGCAAGCAGAGACCAGTAAAGCTGCAAGCATTATCGACATAATTATTCCCGCAAATCTTATGTACTTCATTTTGGTCGCCTCCACTCAATTCTATAGCTGACAATCCGGTTTATCCGGCAGATTTGCGTTAGCGAGCTAATACCGGCGCTGGCTGGAACTGTCTGCGCAGTATCGGGCTCTCTTCATTAGTAGCTAGGTTGTTAGATTTGAACCAGCCTTTTGCTCTATGGAACATGCCTTGTTTGCAATCTCCAATATCTTCACAGTTTTGAGTTGGAGTAAAATATGACTGGCGGTGGTCCTGAGGTCTGCCGAACCTGGTCCACTCACCCGGACGATAGAAAAGCCCCCAGTTAGCCGCGAGAGCCTCACCCTTATCCTGAACTTGAGCATGAGATACATCGTAGTCTATAGACTCACTAATGGGGCTTCTCCTGAGCTCCAGAGTAGATACTTCCGACATGAGCGGCTTGCTAAACATATGCCATTGACGCGGTCTGTAATACAATCCGCGACCTGTCTCAGCGGAATCGTTATAAAGAGGCTGGACGGGTATTGTCGCGGCGACGAATGGTCGGGTAGAACGCGTCCCTTCTCGGTGATTATTGAATAGAGCCGGCCTGTTTATCGGGGCTTGAGTCACTGCCGGTATTATTAGGGGCGTGACAAGCGAGGAACGCATTGTCCCGCGTACTTCTCTAATCTTCGGGAACATGATCGAAGTTATGCCAAATCGAAGCACTGCTGATAGTACGAACAAAGCCAGTATTTTATAGCCCAGTACAGGTCTGACGACACCCAGAAGCAAAGCACCGGCTAGTGCTCCTAATGCCATAGAAAGTGTAGAGAGAGACTTATGATAGGAGATGTACTTAAGCCTTTTGCCGGGTGGGGCTGCCTCATAGATGAAATTGATGGTACAGAGTTCAAAACCGGCCCACAGTACACCGGAGAAGAGCTGGACAAATACGAGATAAATATAGCTGTGACATGCCAGCCAGAGAAGCGGTATAAGCGGAATGAGGAGGGCAACTCTTTTAATGACTTTGAGGTTGCCGACCTTATCGGCGTATTTTCCCCAGAAGGTAACAATAACAACCTTTGCGATGAATTCGCTGGAGAACACGAGGGTATACTGTATATAACTGAAATGCAATCTGTCCAGCAGAAATGGCGTGATAAAGGGAACCGCCAGATAAACAGCGAATTGGAATGTGGACACATACAATATGAACCTGCCCAGGTTTCTTTGTCTTGTTTCCTGCAGGAAATCGAAAAAGCCGAAATTTGAATCTTTGTCGGCTGTACATTCGGTATTTTTTATCTTGGAGTATATGATAAAGGCACTGAAAGTTGCTATAAAAGCAACAAGGAAGAGAATAGCAAAACCATTTAACCTCTGGTCGTCGAAGATTTGCAGTACAGATCCCATAATATAGAAGGTACCAATATAGACGGCCCCTGAAATCGCAGACCTTATACCCAAATACCGCCCCATGCTTTTAGGCGGTATCAAGTCAGCCAGCCAGCTACTGCGAGCCGGATTAAGCAGCATGCCTGGAATTAGATTCACTATCCAGCAGGGGATCAGCCAGAGCGGATTAATAGGTCTGAAGAAGATAAGAACTGCAATAAGGGGCAGCCACCCGATTGCATCCAAGAAAGCCAGGAAGAGGATGGCTTTCTTGCGTGAGCCCATCTTTTGAATAACTGTGGGCACTTTGATGTACAGCAAACCAGCTACGAAGTTGCACAAGGTGCTTAACATCGCTACAGTCCAGGCGCTGGCTCCTGCCGCTATCATGGAAGCCGGGGCATAAGCGTTGCTGACCTCTTGTACGGCTCCGATTCCAGCCTCACCATGGAAATACTTGAGGCTCTTTTTTGTATCTGCTTTAACATCACTCAACGAGCCTTGTTGAGACTCTTGCCTCTCCATATTGTAGTCCCGATTTCTAGGTTTTCACTTCGTGGTGACTCAGTGGAACCACTGTTTCAACATTCCGCCCCGGGCTGCGGGGGCGAACCACAAACTGGTTAAGAAGCGGTCCCGCACGACTGAATAGTCCTACCATTTCATCTGCCAGTGATTCAGCATCGTTTCCGTATTCGTCGAGCAACTGTTTTTTTGCCCATATACTGAATAGATACCATGCGCAACGTTTGTCATCTTTCTCTGACGACAGGAAGTCTGTATGCAGCATATTGACTTTCACGGAGCCATTTCCATTGTCGTTCCATGTTCTCAACTGGGACAAGTTATCCGGCGGCACACACAGGTCGGCATGCAGGAAGACCGGCTGAGTTCTCGGGGCACGTGTGCTTACCGGGACTCTGTTAGTAGGTCTTACCGCTGGCAGGTCGAGCCTCTGTATTAAGTCAGGTACCTTCTTATCGCTGGCGATAACAGTCCTCTTCGGCATTTCTCCTGTTTCTTTATATCTGAGGAAATAGCCGATGAATCTATCCACTCTGTTCATAATCTCAGCCATGCGGTTTTGCCGGTACTCCTGAGTTACCTGCGCAATCTTCTCAGCTATTTGCGGCTCAAGGCCGTGAAGTGCCTCGGCCAGCGCTTTGTAAACCTCGTCTTGAACAACTGCTGCCTTATCCGCAGTGCCTTTGAGGCGGTCGCATCGCACCAATCCTTCGAGCCTTCGTCCCAGCCAGGGTTCCTTTTTGAACTCCTCGATGTCTGTCAGAGAACAAAGGCGAATTCCAGCCCTGCCGCAGAGGTCGATATTCGCACCTTCCGCTTCAAAAGGAAGAGTATAAAGCTGAATAGAGGCATTGCCCATGTCGCCGAGATTGATGACACTGGCCATGGTAGGCACGCCGCTGAAGATGCGGGGTTCTACAGCCTCGTAGCCGTGACCGTCGCTGATTTGAACGGTGTATAGATTGCGTCTCAAATCATTGGCGAACTCACGGCTCAGGTATTGTTTGAGACGGGATTTGGTGAGTTGGGGGGCAATCTCCGGCAGGATACCTATCAAATGGGCTCTTGTGCCCGTCTTATTCGTATGATGCTGCGGACATTTTTCAATTATTTCCCCTTTGCCTTCCCTGAGCCACTCACGCCTCAGAACCAGACAACTCGGTGTGTGTCCTCCGTTACACGATGACAGATGGAGTTCATCGGCTATCAAGGCAAAAGCAAGGATACCGACACCTTTCTCGCCACGGAGAACGTGTTGAAGTTTCTCGGAATTGCCGATGTTCTGAAGAATATGCTCCATCTTCTCCGAGCCCATACCGATGCCGTTGTCCTCGATAATTATCTGAGGCAAGCGGCTACCGTTATGCGTGGAATTGTCGAGGCGAACGCGGATGCAGCCATCTTCATTCTCCGATTGTTCAATGGCGTCAGCCGCGTTCTCCACGAACTGTTTCAATGCTTCCAGAGGGCTGTGACACAGGTAAGCCAAAACCTCGAACACGCGGGACCCGGTTTGAAGTCTTATCTCAGCCATGTTTCCCCCTATTCTTTTGTATAGATATCTGGAAATTTAAAAATGCCGCCTCTAAACGGGCACTTTTTGACTAAGCGGCTTCAATTCGGTAACTACGCCGTCTTTGAGCAGGCATATGACCGGTTGCCCCATGTTCTCAAAGACCCACTGCAGAGAGACATTCAGTTCTTTCCGCGGATATATCTTGATTTCTCCGGTGCGGAGTTGAACGCTGACCTTGGTCTCTTCGAGTCCGGCTAGACGTCCTGATATGATGCTTTGCATTTCTAATCCTCCTCAAGAGGGAGGGCTGCAATAAAGAGCCCTCCCTCCCTCAAGCTATTTTGTGTTATTTATGACCTGGGCGCCGTTTTGAATTTTGCGCTGGCAGCCTGGGCGGGTTGCGTCGCGGCTTGCTGAGCCCGGGTTATTAGCTCACGCTTGTTCTTCATGGGGTTACGCAGGAAGGCAGGTATGTCCATCTGGTCCTCATCCAGGAGGAACTTGCGAAGCTCTTTCAACTCATTCTCCATAGCTTGTTTGCTCGCCTTACCCGGCTTGGCGTTGAAGCCGGTTGCGATGAGAGTTATCCGAATCTCGTTTGACATCTCCGGAGCGTAGCTCATGCCGAAGATGATGTTGGCAGACGGATCGGCAGACTTGCGGATAATCTCTGCGGCTTCTTGTATCTCTGCCAGTGTCAGGTCCATGCCCGCTGTGACGGTGAAGAGTATGGCAGTGGCGCCTTCCACTGAGGTGTCGAGCAGAGGACTGGTGATACAAGCCTTGGCTGCTTCCACGGCTCGGTTCTGACCTTGGGCAGTGCCGATGGATAGCCAGGCCTGCCCCATACCCTTCATCACGGACTTCACATCGGCGAAGTCCAGGTTAATCTCGCCGGGGGTGGTGATGACCGATGAGATAGCGGAGACGCCTTGATACAGGACGTCGTCTGCCATCTTAAAGGCGCTATCGGCTGCTGTCCTTCTATCACAAAGCCCGAGCAAGCGGTCGTTAGGGATGACAATCAAGGTATCGCAGGCAGGATGCAATCTCGTAATGCCTTCCTCTGCCTGGTCGCGCCTGTGCTGTCCCTCGAAGGAGAAGGGGCGGGTGACTATGCCGATAGTGAGTGCTCCGGACTCTTTAGCTACATCGGCCAGAACCGGAGTAGCACCTGTTCCTGTTCCGCCACCCATGCCTGATGCGATGAAAACCATGTCTGCATCGCGTACGTGTTTACGCAGTTCCTCACGGCTTTCCTCTGCAGCCATTGCGCCCACTTTCGGATCACCGCCGGCACCCATGCCTTTGGTGACTTTGGGACCAATCTGAACCGTGTTGATTTTGTCCTCAGCCGTGGTTGTGTATGCCAGAGCAACAGCGTCAGTATTAACTGCGTATAGTTCTACGCCATTCAATTTGCCTCTTGCCATGCGTCTGACTGCATTCGAACCGCCACCGCCAACGCCAAAGACCTTAATCTTTGCCGGAGGTGTCAGTACCATGTTACTATCTGCCATCTTCCTTTCCTCCTTCTTTTTCCTTATTATTATATTTACCTTGGTCCGATTACTTAGGTCTTGCCCCAGGGGATTCGCTGCCTGACGGAATAAACTCTATCGAAGACTTTGTCCTTCAGAGTCTCTCCTTTTACCCAGTTCTGTTCGTGCCTCCAGCTTTTGCTGCTGAAAAGCAGGATACCTATACTGCTGGCAAAAGCTGCGTTGTGGAGACGGTCAGCTAGCCCGGACATACCGGTCGGCACACCGATTCTGGTGGGAAGGTCGGAGAGTTCCTGAGCGAGAAATCTTATGCCGCCAAGGTTGGCGGTCCCGCCGGTCACTACTAAGCCTGCGGGGAATTCGGATACGTAATTCAGATAGCTCTGATTGCGCGCCTGCATTTGAACTATCTGCGAGATAATCAGTTTTATTATTTCCTCGGTGCGGGCTCTGACGATATCATTTATGTCCTTCTTATATATCTTGCCCACGCCGTCGTAGTTGACCTTTATCGCGGGTTCCTCTTCGTCGGCATCCTCTTTGGGTGCCAGGTTGCAATGCTCCTTCTTGAGCTGTTCTGCCATCTCGAAGGGTATTCCCAAACCAACTGAGAGGTCTCTGGTGATTTGGTTGCCGCCAACAGGCAGGACAGCAGTGAGCAGCAGGTTGCCGTTCTTGTAGGCTGATATGCCTGTGGTTCCGGCACCGATATCAGCCATCAGGACACCGGCATCTGTCTCATCAGGATGAAGCACTGCTCGGGCACTTGCCAGACACTGGAGAACCAGACCATCGATGCTTACCCCCGCTTTTCGCGCACACTTGGTTATGTTCTCTGCCGCGCTTTCGGGGATAGTCACGATGTGAGTGTCCAGGTCCATTCTGAATGCATGCAATCCTTTAGGGTCTTGCACTCCGACCTGGGTATCCAGTGTGTATTGTGTGGGGATTACATGCAGCAGCTTTCTCTCTTCGGGGATGTTGATTTCACGTGCCA
>VGNW01000068.1 GCA_016865955.1 Chloroflexota bacterium
GGACGACGTTTGCGCCGACTTCAGCCAGCCCTTCCGCCATCCAGAAACCCAGCCCTCTAGACCCGCCGGTAACGATGGCCACTTTGCCGTCAAGCCTGAACAGTTCCATAACATTCATGAGCTTAATCTCCTATCCCTGCCGAACGCCACGAATCTACTGTGAAGGCGAGGTCATTATAGCATCGAGGGAGCGGGGAGTACAACACAGGGCTTTCGTGGATTATGGCTTTACTCTCGGGCATGATTTCACAGGGGAGATGGTGAACAGGAATACAGGTATAACGAGCGCTCTAAAAGCGCTCGATGTTTGAGCTGATAACAGGGAGCAGGGTTTCAGAAGCGATCCGGACGAATCAGTGCGTCTATTCCCCCATCTACGTAAAAGACGCTGCCGTGAATATAAGAGGCTTCGGGGCTGCACAAATAGGAAATAAGATTCGCCACTTCCTCAGGCTCCGCCAGCCGGCCCAGCGGGATTTCCATATTCAGAACGCCCTCGCGGAGATTTGGGTCCTCGAGGACTTTCTGGAGCATGGGTGTTTTGGTATTACCCGTCGCCACTCCGTTGAGCCGCACACCAGCCTTGCCCCAGGCGGCTGCCCTCTGCCGAATGGCTCGCCCAAGGGCAAGCTTTGAGCCAACATACGCCATACCGGCAGCCATAAAGGCATCGGGTGCCTCATCAAGAATTTTCACAGCTTCAGCCTCATCATGACGAAGCAAGGCCTGAAGGTAGGGCTCCTCGTCTATTTGCACTCACTGGGCTGAGTTGGACAATGTCGCCACCGCCGCAGGATTCTTTCCTCTCTGTAGAAGTTGTAATAGCCCGTCGAGCAACTCGACCGTTCCAAAGTAGTTTACGGAAGCGATTAGGGAAACTGGTCGCGCATAAGTAGCCAGGCCAGCGCAGGCGACAAGATGTTCCAGCGCGCGGCAGCGCTGCTTCACTCCGGAGATTGCAGCCTTTCTTCCCTCACGGGTAGAAAGGTCTGCGATGATTTCAGCGTCTCTGAGGTCAATGCCGATAACTGTGCATCCAGACCGCTCGAAACGCTTACGTGTCGCAGCCCCGATGCCTGAAGCTGATCCTGTTACTACTGCTGTAGTCATTTGCTCTCCATCTAAGCCACAATCACGACCGATTCCAGTATGCCGTAGCCTATGTCTTTGCCGCATTTAAACTCACATAGAGTATCATCTACACCACCGCTCAAATCCTGGAGCACCTTCTTATCTGTGAGGTCCAGTTTCTCACCATCGATGGCATAGGGCCCCCGCCACTTTCCATGGAGCCAGCCCTTGTAACCGCCCAGATAGCCCGCCGTCAGCAAGTGGTAGGTATTGCCCAGCGGCCTGACCGAGATTTCCCTCACCACGCCGTCTGCGGTGGTGACGATGAGCTCAAGCGACTTAACTTTGTTTGTCTTGGCGTGAGATTCAATCCTGTACCGCACTTCGGTAACGGGCATGGGGAACCTCTCATCGCCGAAAGGATAGACTGTTTTACCTTGAACACTGGCAGCCTTGCCGTCCCCGCCTTCGTAGAACATAAAGATTAGCCCGTAGTCTGCAAATTGTATGGTTAACCAGTGAGAGGCCAGTTTCCCTATCTGAGGGAAAGGCTGCAGCCCCGATTCCGGTTGACCGGAATCGGGCCGGGCCCAGTAAGCTCCCGGCGGCGGCGCACCAATCGGCCTGATTCCCCAGGAATGGTCTCTCTCGGCCCACCATGTATTCTTTTTAATATCATAGGTCTTCCCCTCGACAATAACTTTGCCGCTTGCCTGCCCCAACTGAAAATAGCGGCAGGCGTTGTGCATCACAGCGCCATAGAGACGGGTGAAGCTTATGTCCGATTCGTGTGGTTGCATCCTCCCCTCAAACTCGATATCGAAGCTTATTCCGTAGTTATTCTCTTTCAGGCAGACGTGTATCTTCTTGAGTGGTTCCATCACCTCGTATGACAGCGGTCCGACCGCAATGCTGGCTGTGTCAGGCCGTAATTCCCGCGAAGCACGCACTGTGTACTGCGTAGTGCCTTTCACAACAACTCCACCGAATGCGTCCATCACATTCCTGTTAGTATATTTACCAAATCCGGTGTCAATCATGACCTCGCCGGAATTAGCATGTGCCACAAGCCACGTCCTCTCATACCATTGCCGGTCGCTGGAATCCACGTGGTCGAAAGTAGACACGATCTGGTGACACAGCGACTCATCATTCTTTGTCAGCATCTTTCCCTCCTACTTGTACGAAATATTCTATGGTTAAGGCGATAGACGCTAAAGGCCGTAATCTAGCCCCAGTATTTCACCCAGCTTCTTCAGAGGC
This sequence comes from Chloroflexota bacterium, assembly GCA_016865955.1. Classification (GTDB taxonomy): domain Bacteria; phylum Chloroflexota; class Dehalococcoidia; order SZUA-161; family SZUA-161; genus VGNW01. Next base: position 2,335 of record VGNW01000068.1, read on the forward strand.
GGGATATCAGGAGCAAAATCATCAGGGACTCCCGGCATGGTTTTGATGACCCTCCAGAAGATTATGCCCAATTTCAGCAAGGCAAAGGCCTCATGGTAAGGGAAGTCTTCCAGCTTTCTTCCCGATGCGCTCTCGTATAAACGGATTATCTCATCTCTCTCCGGTGTGCCCTCCCAGCGAGGACCTCGGAGGCCGCTTTCGTTAGTCAACAATTCTACAGCGAGGAGCCAGGCCAGGTCGTCTTCAGCGGGACCGATATGCGTCATGTCCCAGTCGATGGCAGCCGTTACCTCGCCATTGTGATATATCATATTGCCCAGTCGGGCATCTCCCCAACATAAGGATACGTACTTAGGCTCGAATTTGTTCTTCTTGAACCAGGTAAATGCTCTGTCCATGAAAGGTTTGGGCACCCCTGCCCACTCCGCCATTCTCTCATAGAAAACTATCTGCTGGTCAAGGGCATCGGTGCCCTTTTTCTTAACACGGAAAAAGGTGAGACCCAGGCGTTCCCAGTCGACAGTATTTATCTTTGCAATTACTTCGATAGCCTGACGCCATATCTTGCCTCTTCCTTCAGGAGTCGCCTCCCACAGCGGGCCGGAGGACTCTTCTCCGAATTGTTGAGGGTCAATAATCTCACCCTCGACCCTGCCCATGACGAAAAAGGGGGTGCCCAGTACCTTGTTGTCCAACTCAAGCCAGTACATCTTAGGCACAGGTACAGCGCTGCCCTGAAGGCACCTCATGGTATGGAACTCCTTGCCCAGGTCATAAACGGGGAAGACCCGCAGCGCCGTGGACTCCGCCCGTATTACCAGCTTTTCTTTGTGCTCCCGGCCAGCCTCCCGCCAGTGGAGGTCGAAGAAGTGGATCTCGCTGCTCTGCCCTGAGGTTGCCTTAACTAGAGGGCTGATTGAAAGCTTCTTCGCTGCAGGCAATTTGGCAGTCAGCCAGGTCTGCAGCTTAGCCCGTTTCGCCTCAGCATCTGTTCTCTGAACCATGAGATCCCTCCTTATCTTAAACGAGATGGAAATAGAACCTCTGTGTACTTAAGTGTCGCGTCTTTATGGGTCTAGATGGGAGCAGCGCAAAAAACGGTGCGACCGAAAGCAGCATAGTTCGAGAAGTTCGCGCTGGACTAACTTATATCACCGCATAATAAAAGTGTCAATACTGTGGTCTCTGTAATGCGATTCTAAAATCATATGAACAAGCACATTTTCTTGACAGCTATTGAAGCTGCAAATATACTAGGGTTCAAGTCGATGGACTTTGAGGAACGGAAGTTATGAATAAGCGACGAGGCTCGAAACAGCAGGGACGAACGACGAGGCGAAGTCGGCAAAATACGGATTATGAGACTATTATCTTTGAGGTCAGGGACGCGGTCGCTACTATCACGATGAACCGCCCCGAGAAGCTCAATGCCTGCAATCTGAAGATGTTCCGCGAGATCGACCACGCTCTGGCGTCGGTGGAGGATAACGACGATGTGCGCGTGGTGGTCATCACAGGTGCGGGCGACAGGGCTTTCAGCGCCGGCGTGGACTTCGAGGATCTGGAGTTCAAGGATTTGAAGGAGTCGAACGCCTTCATCAGGTCGGATGCCCGGATGTTCCGCCGCATCGAGAATATACCGCAACCGGTCATCGCCGCCGTCAACGGCTATGCCTTCGGGTACGGCTGCAAAATCGCCATCGTCAGCGATATCGCTGTAGCCTCGGACAAGGCGCAGTTCGGGCTTCAGGGGATAAAGGTGGGCGCCGTCCATGTCATTACCCTGGGCAGGGGCAGGGGGGTGCTGGGACGAAACAGGCTCGGCTATCTGCTGCTCTCAGGCAAGACCATAGATGCCAGGAAGGCGGAGGAGTACGGGCTGGTGGCGCAGATGGTGCCTCATGATAAGCTTCATGCCGAGGTCGAAGCGCTGGCTCAAAGCATAGCGGGATACCCTGTGCTGGCGGTGCGCGCTATCAAACGGATGCTGCACCGGGGCTGCGATGATGATTACCGCTGGGAGGACCTGCTCAGCCCGGGTCTGCTGCTGATGGAGGATGTCAAAGAGGGCAGGAGGGCGTTTCTCCAGAAACGCCAGCCCCGCTTCAAGGGCAGATAGGAGAACGGAGATTAAGATATTCGACCTGTCGGGTAAGGTGGCGATAGTTACCGGCGCAGGCACGGGACTGGGAGAGGCGTGCGCTAAGGCGCTGTCCGAGGCGGGCGCTTCCATTGTGGTGAGCGGACGCAGGAAGGAGCCTCTGGACAGGGTCGCCTCGGATATACAGGCTAAAGGAGGCAAGGCGCTCGCTATTCCTACGGACGTAACGCGAAAGGAGGATGTCGATGCCATGGTGGCGGAGGCTATTAAGACCTTCGGCAATGTAGACATCCTGGTGAACAACGCCGGAATCAACTTGGTGAAGCCGTTTCTGAAGCTGACCGAGGCGGAGTGGGACAGGGTGCTGGATACCAACCTGAAGGGGTGCTTCTACTGCTGCCAGTCGGTGGGCAAAGGCATGGTGGAGAGAAAATCGGGCAGCATTATCAACATGGTCTCGGTGTTCGGGCTTACCGGCTTCATGAATATCTCACCGTATATTGCGAGCAAGGGCGCCATAGTGCAGTTGACCAGGGCGCTGGCTGTGGAGTGGGGCAGGTACAATGTGAGGGTCAACGCCATAGCTCCATCCTATTTCGAAACCGAGATGACCAAGAGGGACATCGAGTCGGACGAGAGGATACTTCAGTTCAACCTGGGCAAGATACCTATGCGGAGGAGCGGCAAGCCGCACGAGCTGGCGGGCGTGGTGGTGTTTCTGGCTTCCGAGGCATCGAGCTTCGTCACCGGCGAGACCATAGCCGTGGACGGAGGCTGGCTCGCCTGGTAGGTCCTATTTCTATAGGCGGGTGCTCTGACACCCGCTAATTAAGGCAGGGGACAAAGCCCCTGCCCTATGTTATCTATAGCTTTGTGATTCCTGTTGCGACGCTACATTCTTGCGTCAGCGGGGCAGGCGCTTCGCAATCAACTCCCGTTGTATCTCGGAAGTGCCTTCGAGCAATTCGTACATCTTGGCGTCCCTGAAGATGCGCTCGATTTTGTATTCCTTGCTGATGCCGTAGGCGCCGTGTACCTGCATGCCCCATCTGCAGACATCGACGGCGGTCTGTGTGGTGAACAGCTTGGTAATAGCCATGTCCTTTATGGTGCTGACGCCCTGGTCTTTGAGGAAGGCAGCCCGGTAGGTCAGCCAGCGCGATGCCTCGAGACGGGATGCCATCTCAGCGAGCAGCCAGTGAATTGCCTGCAAATCGAAGATAGGCTCATCGAAATGCATGCGATGCATGGAGTATTTAATTGCCTCCTCTAGTGCTGCCTTCATCAGACCCACGCAGTGGGCGCTGAGGCAGAGCTTGCCCAGGGTCATGGCGTCCTTGAGGGCGTCGAATTTACCGCCTTTGCCGCCCAGCAGGTTTTTCTTAGGTATGCGGACGTTGTCCATAATCAGGTCGCAGAGCTCCGTGCCTCTGAGTCCGAGCTTGTCCATCTTGGGGCCGCGCGAGAACCCTTCCCTGTCAGTCTCCACGATAAGAATGCTGATATCCCCCTCGAGCTTGGCGAAAATCAGAGCCACATCGGCGAAGCGGCCGTTGGTGACGAAGCGTTTGGTGCCGTTGAGCACATAGCTGTCGCCCTGCTCGACTGCCGTAGTCTTTATCATCTTCGGATTGGAACCCGTATCCGGCTCGGTGAAGCAGAAACAGCCAACCTTCTTGCCCGCGCAAATCGGCGCCAGTATCTCCTGTTTTTGCTCTGCGGTGCCCAGCTTAACGAACCTGTCGCCCACGGTGTGCTGGCATTGCACGTGCATCGAGAGCGGTGCTATGACTCGCGCCAGCTCTTCGAGAGCCAGGGTCAGGCTCACATGGTCCGAGCCGGCGCCGCCGTATTTCGGCTCCCAGGGAATCCCGTACATATGCATGGCAGCCAGCTTGGGACGTATCTCCTGGGGGAATGTGTTATTCTTGTCCATTATGTCCACGAGAGGGGCGATTTCCTTCTCAGCAAATCTCCTGACCTGCTTCCGGAACGCCTCTTGTTGTTCAGTCAAATTGAAATTCACGATTCAACTCCTTCTATCTAAAACCATGCTTCTTCACCAGGCTATTGTAGCACCTTGAGAGTTTCTGCGTCTATTTATCTTGAATTGAGCCCTTTGACAAACTTCTCAACCCCCTTGTATCCCCCTCCTTCCATGGAAGGATTGGGGGACTTCCCGGGCGTTCGGTAGAACGCCCCTACAGGGAAACCTAGTGAGGATAGCGACGCTACAGGTTTTCCTTGACACATTCCGTGAAGTAGGGCACAATATTGCTTTGTCGGGCGACAGGTCGCAAGTTCGGGGGCGGTTATGGATGTAATACAGGCGATAAAGGGCAGAAGGAGTGTACGCAAATACAAGCCTGACCCTGTGAGCGACGCAGCCGTCGAGGCTGTTCTCGAGGCTGCCCGGTGGGCTCCCTCGTGGGCAAATACCCAGTGCTGGCGATTTGTGGCGGTGCGAGACCCGCAGTTGAGGGACAGGCTGGCAGCTACGGTGAAGCCCGAGACGAACCGGGCTGCGGCGGCTATCAGGGAGGCGCCGGTCACCATCGTAGCCTGCGCCGAGAAGGGGAGAGCCGGTTACTATAAGGGCGAGGCTTCTACGGACAAAGGCGACTGGTTCATGTTCGATGTGGCGCTGGCGATGCAGAATCTGGTGCTGGCGGCTTATGCCGCGGGATTGGGCACTGTGCATGTCGGTTTGTTCGATGCAAAGGAAGCGGCGAGAGTACTGGAACTGCCCGAGAATGTCGTTGTTGTGGAGATGACGCCGCTGGGCTATCCCAATGAGGAACCGACAGCGCCGAGAAGGAAGGAGCTCGCCGATATCATGTTCAAGGAGAAGTACGGCAGGAAATAGTAGAATTGCAAAATGCAAAATGAAAACAGCAAAATGCAGAGGGACTGAAGAGGAAGGTGTATGAGCTCAGTTGTTAAAAAACGACGCAAGAAGATGTCCAAGCACAAGCATCGCAAGATGCTGAAGAAGACGAGATGGCAGAGACGCCACGGGTAATTGCAACTCGAAGTTAAATCTCTTGTCTGATATAAGGCTATGTGGCACGTGATCGGTCAGGACAGGGCGTTGGAGTTGCTGAGGCGCAGCCTGGATAACGGACGATTAGCTCACGCTTATTTATTTACAGGACCGCCTCATGTGGGCAAGATGACGCTGGCTGTTAATCTTGCTCAGGCACTGAACTGCGAAAAAGAGAACCGCCCCTGCGGAGAATGCCAGCCCTGCCTGCGTACAGCGGCGGGCAACCATCCCGATGTGCAGATTATCGGTCGTCCGTCCGGCGCCGATGCCGGAGACGGAGGCAGCAAAAAAGAGATAGGCATTGCGCAGATAAGAGAGCTGCAGCACTCCGCAGCTCTGCAACCGTATGAAGGGAAATATCGCGCATATATCATAGACGGCGCTGAATATCTGAACGAGGAATCCGCCAACTGCCTGCTCAAAACGCTCGAAGAGCCGCCGCCAACGGTGTTATTCATACTGCTGGCGGTGCAGGAAAACAGGCTGCTGCCTACAATCGTCTCCCGATGTCAGCGCGTGGAACTTTTCCCTCTGCCGGCTTCAGTTATTGAGAAGGCACTGGTGGCGCACTGGCAGGCAGCGCCGGAGAAGGCGCGATTGCTGAGCAGGCTGTGCCGCGGCGGAATCGGCTGGGCGGTTTCCGCCCTGCGGGATGAAAGCCTTCTCGAAGCTCGTTCTCAGAATCTGGACAGGCTGCTTGAGCTCACAGGTGCCAGCCTGCAGCAGAGGTTTTCCTTTGCCGCAAGTCTGGCAGCGCAGTACGGCAAGAACCGGAATGCGGTTGAGGAGACGTTGAACCTGTGGCTGGAGTGGTGGCGGGATGTGCTTCTGGTCAGAGAGGATTGCAGCCAGTTCGTAACAAACATCGACCGCGAAGCAGGCTTGCGAAGCTACGCAGAATGTTATGACCTGATAGACATAAGGGGTTTCATGGAAGCTGTGCGGGCGGCGTTACAGCAACTGGAGCAGAATGCAAATTCGCGTCTGGTGCTGGAAGTGCTGATGTTGAATATACCCGCCAGGAATGAGAGAAGTATAGAGGTGCATAAACGCTAGGGGATGATGCTATGCCGAAGGTAACCGGTATAAGGTTCAAACATGCAGGACTGGTTTACTATTTCAACCCCGGAGACATCGAGCTTGTGACCGGCGAGGATGTGGTTGTGGATACTGCGCGCGGCGCATCGATAGGGAAAGTAGTGGTTGCTCCGAAAGAAGTCGATGCCTCTGAAATCGGCGAGCCTTTGAAGTCGGTGCTGCGCAAAGCGCAGCTTGAAGATTTGGAGCAGATAAATAAAATCAGGCAGATGGAGATGGAGGCGCTGGTCAAGTGCGAGGAACTGGTGGAGAAATTTCGCCTCCCCATGAAGCTGCTCTCCGCGGAGTACAATCTCGATGGCAGCTATCTCACCATCTTCTTCAAGTCGGAGAAAAGGGTCGATTTCCGCGCCCTGCTGAGGGAGCTTTCCAGCACATTGAAGACGCGTGTCGAGCTGCGGCAGGTAGGGACACGCGATGCCGCGAAGCTGGTGGGTGGTGTGGGCAGATGCGGCAGACCGCTATGCTGCGCCAGCCACCTGACCAAGTTCGAAACCATATCCATGAAGATGGCACGCGAGCAGAACCTACCTCTCAATCCCACAAATATCTCGGGTGTGTGCAGTCGCCTGCTCTGCTGCCTTGCCTACGAAAATGAGCAATACCGCGAAATGAAGCAGAAGATGCCTGCCGCGGGACAGACGGTGGACACCAGATTGGGTGCAGGGAAGGTAATCGGCGTCAATCCCCTAAAGGGAACGATAACGATTCAGCTCGAGAGCGAAGCTGTGGTGGAACTGCCTGCATCGGAAGCTAAACCCTGCAAGCAATAATGTTCAGCAAACTGACCTCCAATTTCCTGACATTAAAAATCCGCAAAGTATTGCATTATCGATTTAAATATGCTATCTTTACCCCGCTAATCTTTTCCGGTTAGCGAGGGGGGTGATGGGGTTTCCCCAGTATGGATACTGAATTACCGCCGGTAGAATGCATACCGTGCGTGTTGAGAGTAAGCAGGTTCGCCGCGCGAAGGTGGTATCGTGCTCAAGAGCTTCCGGCTGCGAGAAGGGGTAAAGCGTACCCGGGCAGCAGAGAGGGTCTGGAAAAATGGTACGAAGGGAAGCTTCTAGAGAATGCAGGTGGAATACCGTAAATTCTTCGGTCCTGACCGGAGGACGAATTTTGACCACCGCCGAGCGGGGTGGTCAATTTTTGTGTCCGGAAATCTTAGGAGGGGGTGAGAGCAATGCACCTCATCATTGACGGCTACGGTGGCGACTACAAGAAAATGCAGGATGTCGAGTTCATCTCCCGACTACTCGATGTGTATCCTGACCAAATCGGGATGACTAAAATCTCGTCTCCCCAGGTTTCTAAGTATATAGGTTCGAAACCTGAAGACTGGGGCGTTTCCGGCTTTGTCCTCATTGCCGAGAGCCATATAAGCATTCACACTTTCCCCGAAAAATACTATATCAACATCGACATTTTCTCATGTAAGGAATTCGACGCTGACCGGGCAATAAAAGAGTTAAAACGGGATTTCGAGCTAGCCGAGGTGAGGAGCTATATCCTCAACCGGGGTCTGGAATATTACAACAACCAGCAGCCCAATCTGGTTTTAGACTCCGCAGGCACGAGGTAGGACACCGCCGCGTGCATGGATAAAAAGGTGAGCGAAGAGTTATTCCTTCCCCCGAGAAGCTTCGCAGGCATATCTCCTCAAGCTGTGCCTCTTTCCAAGGCAAAGGTAGTTATTCTCCCTGTGTCCTACGATGCCACGGTGGAGTATAAGAGCGGGACGAGGGAGGGACCTCAGGCAATCATAGACGCCTCGGAATACCTCGAACTCTACGACCATGAGCTGGGTCGTGAGATAAGCGAAGCAGGCATATATACTCTGCCAGAGGTTCAACCTGTGCTTAGCGGACCTGAGTTTAT
>VGNW01000069.1 GCA_016865955.1 Chloroflexota bacterium
CATTTGCCCCTCCCTCTTCACTTTTCATTGCCTTGAATATAAAAGGTTTCGTTCTTTATGTCATTCTGAGCTTTAGCGAAGAATCTCTGTATCTAGCCTTGCACTACTATCAGAGATTCTTCGGTCGTCCCGTTTAATCGGGACTCCTCAGAATGACACCCTGGCTCCTATGCCAGCCAGACTTCGCCCTTCTCGTTCGCGCTGAGAAGAGCCGCGTAATCGTATCCCTTGCGCCTGATTTCCTCTGCGCCGCCCTGGTTGCGGTCCAGCACCACCACTACCTTGACCACCTTGCAGCCCTCCGCCTCGGCAACCTCAATAGCCCGCAGCAGCGAGCCGCCGGTGGTGATGACATCGTCCACTATAGCAACCTTTGTGCCCTTCTTAAGATGCCCCTCGATGAGCCTCTGGGTGCCGTGTTTCTTGGGCTCCTTCCTCACGATGAAAGCCGGCATGGGTTTGCCCTCCATCTGTCCCACCACAGCAACTGCGGTAACGATGGGGTCGGCACCCAGCGTCATGCCGCCGATAGCCTCGGCGCCTGCTCTGGTTATAATATCGAGGATTTTCTTCCCGATGAGATACGCCCCCTCAGGCCAGAGCGTGACCATCCTGCCATCGAAATAGCATTTGCTTTTGAGCCCCGAGGTGAGCGTGAAATCGCCTTTCAACACTGCCTTCTCCTTGAATACCTCGAGCAGCCTCTTATCGTCAGCCTTCGTCATTTCCGCCCCCTTCGAATTTTACACTTTTCATTTTGCAATTTTCAATTTATTGGGATTTGGTGCTTGGAATTTGGATTTTTCCTCATCTGTATAACTTGTGCTTCTCTATGTACTTCTCCACTGCCTCAGGCACTAGGCGGCGGATTGATTGCCCCTGCGCCACCCGCTTTCTTATTTCCGTCGAGCTTATGTCTATCTGGGGCACATCGAGCAGAACTATGCGCTGCGCGGCTCCGGGCACAGAGCGCTCAAGAGCGCGTAGATTAACCTTCCTGTATCCCGGTCTCCCTATCGCAACCAGCTGGCAGGCTTCAATCAGCCTCGCCGGCTCCTTCCACTGAGGAAGCTCAGCCAGGGCATCGGGGCCGACGATGAAATAGATTTCGGCTTTCGGTCCCAGCTTGCTTTTTAGCTCCGAGACCGTATCGATGCTGTATGAAGAGCCGGGGCGGTCTATTTCCATAGTGGAGACCTTGAAGTAGGGATTGCCCTTGATAGCCAGCCGCACCATCGCCAGCCTGTGCTCTGCCGCTGTTATCTTCTTTTCCTCCTTCAGCTTGAGCCAGGGCTTGCCCGCCGGAACAAACAGTACACGGGAAAGCCCCAGCTTCGCCCTGACATCGGCGGCAACAATGAGATGCCCCAGATGTACGGGGTCGAAGGTGCCGCCCAGAACGCCTATCTTACGAGCCGTCATGCGTCTCCTCACGCCTCGAACGCTTCCTGTCGGATAGGGGTCGCGGCCGGAACACCTTGTATTCCGCCTCTGGTTCTTTCTTGGTTGCAACAGGGCTTACCGTCCGGGAGACCAGCTCCAGCGTCTTCTTCATCAGATCCTCCACCCCTTCCCCGGTAGCTGCCGAGATGAAATAGACCCGGATGCCCAGCGACCTGAACTCCTGCTCCAGTTGAGGCATCCGTTCCCGTACCTCGGGAACATCGATTTTGTTCACCGCTATTATACGCGGCCTCTCCTTCAGAAGAGGCTGGTACAGTTCCAGCTCCGCTTCAACCCCCTTGAGGTCTGCTACAGGCTTCGCCGATGTGCCGTCGATAAGGTGAATCAGCACCTTGGTGCGTTCGATATGTCGCAGGAAGTCGAGACCCAGCCCCCTGCCCTCGTGCGCCCCCTCGATGATACCCGGGATATCCGCCATCACAAAGCTGCGGTATCCCATATCCACAACGCCGAGCACAGCCTCCGTTGTGGTGAAAGGATAGTCCGCAATCTTGGGCCTGGCTTTGCTCACCGCGCTAAGCAGCGTGGACTTCCCCGCATTAGGATAGCCCACTATTCCGACATCTGCAATCAGCTTGAGGTCGAGCAGCAGATGCGCTTCCTCTCCCGGGGTGCCCTGCTCGGCTGTGCGCGGCGCCTGATTTGTAGAGGTGGCGTAATGAGCATTGCCCCAGCCTCCCCTGCCACCTTTTACCACCAGAGCGCGCTGCCCTTCCGCAACTATGTCAGCCAGCAACACCTCTTTCTTGCCCTCTGCCCTGCGCCACACCTGAGTGCCCAGCGGCACCTCTATCACCAGGTCTTTCCCGCTTTTGCCAGCCTTTTTCTTGCCCTGCCCGTTGGCACCATCTTCCGCTCTCCAGCGCTTCTTATACTTGAAGTTCAGCAAGGTATTCAGACTTCCCTTGCCCGCAATGTACAAACTGCCCCCATGCCCGCCGTTACCCCCATCCGGACCCCCATAGGGCACGAATTTCTCCTTGCGGAAACTCACTGCACCATTTCCGCCATCTCCAGCCTTGACATAAATTTCAGCTCTATCTATCAATTACCCTGCCTTATTAGCCTGATATTATTAGAACTGATTAATTATAATCAGTGAGGAGAAAGAATTAAAATAATAATCTATATGTTCGTGGAAAGCGTGGAAAGCGTATTTGAGTTGAGAGGGGAACGTTTTGAGGAAAAGATGTGGTTGAGAAAAGTGCTGAGAAACAAGACACATTCAGGGAAAGAAATTTGTCAGAAAATCTGCGCAGAAAAGAAGACATAAAAGCGAATCGGTTTTCCACAAAACAGATAGATTATCCACGGAAAAGACGCAGTTATCCACGATTTTATGTCATGTGACAGCTTCGCGAGCTTCAGCCGGCTTTAGCGTAGAGTTTCTCCTTAATCTCCAGCAAATCGCGTCTCATTCCGTGGTCGACGTTTACCTCATCGGCGATCTTCTGATAGCCGTGAAGTATAGTGCTGTGGTCACGGTTGCCCAGCTCTCTGCCGATCTGAGTCCAGGAGCACTGCAGCTCTTCCCTGAGCAGATACATTGCCATCTGACGCGCTGTAGAGGAGGTCTTGTCCCGCCTCTTTCCGGTCAGGGTATCAGCGGGAATCGTGTAAAAGCCAGCCACCACAGTCTTGATGGTTTCCGGTGTCAGCGCACGCTTGTGGGCATCGCTGGTTATGTCAGCCAGAGCCTGACCGGCAAGCTCGGCGGTGAGAGGCGACTTGGTGAGCTTGGCGTAAGCCATGACCCGGTTGAGCGCACCTTCAAGCTCACGGATGTTCTTCTGGATGCGGCGCGCAATGAAATCCAGCACCTCGGTGGGCACTGTTGTCTTCTGCTCTTCCGCTTTGGTCTGCAGGATAGCAACTCGCGTTTCCAGGTCGGGCGGCTGCATATCGACGATAAGCCCCCACTCGAAGCGGGAGCGCAGTCGGTCTTCGAGGAGAGTCAGCGACTTGGGCGGTCGATCGCAACTTATCACAATCTGGCTGTTGGCGGTATGGAGGTCGTTGAAGGTATGGAACAAACCCTCCTGAGTCTGCTCCTTGCCTGCGATGAACTGTATATCGTCTATCAGCAGTACATCGACGCTGCGATACTTGTTCCTGAAATCGTCGCTGCGCCTCTCCCTGATAGCGGTGATGAACTCGTTGGTGAACTGCTCGGCGGTGACATACATGACTCGGGGGCAGGAGCGCAACGCAACCCAGCCGATGGCGTGCAGCAGGTGGGTCTTCCCCAGACCCGAGCCGCTATAAATGAATAAAGGATTATAGCTATTACCGGGATTCTCGGCTACGCCCAATGCAGCGGCATGAGCCAGGCGGTTGCAACTGCCCACGATGAAGGTAGAAAAAGTGTACCTTCGGTTCAGCTTCGGAGCACCGGCGCGCTGCTTATAGTTGGTGGAAGCAGGCGTCGAGGGAACCGGGGGCGCCAGTTCCTCATCGCCGTTTCCCAGGTGTACCTGAAACTGAACCTTCAAAGGCTTGCCGGCGATTCCAGTCAGGGTTTTCTCAATAAGGGGGTTCAATCGCTTCTCCAGCGCCTCGGTGACGAAGCTGCTGGGCACTCCGACTGTGAAACAGCCGTCGTTAAGGGATAACCCTATCGTATTCTTCAACCAGGTCTGGTAATTTGCCGGACTTACTTTTATCTGCAATTCTTCGAGAGCCGCCTTCCAGATATCGGCAGCAGGTCTCGTTTTCATGACATACCTCGCCTACGCAAAGGCTTGACACAGCAACCTCCGCACCGTTTTCACGGTGTGTTAGCGCACAAAAAGAATAATGCAACGCGCTCTTACGCGAACAAGCGTAAGAACAAAAGCGCTTGTCCCCCGGATATAGCCTGTACTTTAAAGACGCTATTCTTTTGACGATGTGCTAAGGCTAAAGGACGCACATCTCGGGGGGATATTGAATTTGGGGAAGCTTGTGGGTGAAAAATAAAAGGAATATTGCGGGTACAAAGATAGCACGCGCGGGCACACAGGTCAAGACTTTTTTATTACATTTTTATTAGTGAAATATTTCACTAAGCACGATGGCGCAGAAATTCCAAGATGTAAGTCTAGGTACGGTAATGAAGCTAGGCACCGCGGGCAGGCGGGCTCACCAGCTCTGCGGATTCCAGAATTATCTCGCCGTTCTGGCAATCGATTTTGACAGTATCGCCGGAGCGGAACCTGCCGGTGAGCAGAGCTTCGGAAAGCGGGTCTTCCACCATGCGCTCGATAATACGTCGCAAGGGGCGTGCGCCGAATGCAGGGTCGTATCCCCGCTCACCCAGGAAGTCCTTGGCTTCGTCGGTTATCTGGAGCTTGATTTCCTTCTCTTTAAGCTGCGTCTGCACCTGGGATAGCATAAGCTCCACGATCTTGCGTATGTGCTCTTTGCTGAGGGAATGGAATACTACCACCCCATCGATGCGGTTGAGGAACTCGGGGCGGAAGGTCTTCTTCATCTCTTCGAGCACCTTGTCCTTCATCTTATCGTAAGACAGTTGCGCTGCCTTTGCCTCATCGCTGCGGGAGACGAAGCCGAGCGCTCCCTGCTTCTTGATCAGCTCGGAACCTATATTGCTGGTCATGATTATGATGGTGTTGCGGAAATCGACCCGCCGACCCTTGGCATCGGTCAAGTGTCCGTCATCGAATATCTGGAGCAGGATATTGAACACGTCGGGGTGCGCCTTTTCTATCTCGTCCAGCAGTATGGCTGAGTAGGACTTGCGTCTCACTGCCTCGGTCAACTGACCGCCTTCATCATAGCCCACATACCCCGGAGGAGCGCCCACCAGTCGAGCTACGGTATGCTTCTCCATGAACTCCGACATATCGAGCCTGACCAGAGCTTCTTCGCTGCCGAACATGAACTCAGCCAGCGCCCGCACCAGCTCCGTCTTGCCCACGCCGGTAGGTCCGAGGAAGATGAAGCTACCGATGGGACGCCTGGGGTCTTTGAGTCCTGCACGCGCCCTTCTCACCGATTTGGATATGGCTACAATAGCCTCATCCTGCCCGACGATGCGTTTATGCAATGCCTCTTCCATCTGCAGAAGGCGCGCCGATTCATCCGCAGCCAGACGGGTAACCGGGATACCCGTCCACATGCTGACGACCTCGGCGATATGTTCTTCCGTTACCAGTTTCGTCTCGGCTTCGGCGTCCTTCTTCTGCTGCCATTCGCTGCGCACCTTCTCTACCTTCTCGCTCAGCTTGAGCTCCCGCTCGCGCAGCTCGGCGGCGTACTCGTATTGCTGGGAGGCTATAGCCTGCTCCTTATCCTTGCGCACGCTTTCCAGAGCCTTCATCGATTCGTTGAGTCCCAGGGGCTGGCTGGACTGTTTGATGCGCAGCCGTGACGAGGCTTCATCAATAAGGTCTATCGCCTTGTCGGGCAGGAAGCGGTCGGGGATATATCGCGCTGCCAGCGCTGCAGCCGTTTTGAGGGCTTCATCGCTTATGCTCAGGCGGTGATAGTCCTCATAGCGGCTCTTAATTCCTCTCAATATATCCAGGGTCTGCTCGATAGTAGGCTCATCGACTATGATGGGTTGGAAGCGGCGCTCCAGAGCGGCGTCGCGCTCCACATGCTTGCGGTAGTCGTCCAGCGTGGTCGCGCCGATGCACTGGACCTCACCGCGTGCCAGGGACGGTTTGAGAATGCTGGCGGCGTCAACGGCGCCCTCAGCAGCGCCGGCACCCACCAGCGTATGGATTTCATCTATGAATAAAACGCAGTTCCCTGCGGTCTTTATCTCTTCGATTACCTTCTTCAGCCGCTCCTCGAACTCACCTCTGTACTTGGTTCCTGCCACAAGCGAACCGATATCGAGCGTGAGCAACCTCTTGCCCTGCAAGGTCTCGGGGATATCTCCGGAAACGATGCGGTGAGCTATGGCTTCGGCGATGGCTGTCTTGCCCACCCCCGGCTCTCCGATGAGCACGGGATTGTTCTTGGTGCGCCGGCTGAGCACCTGGATTACACGTTCAATCTCGCGGGCGCGTCCGATAACGGGGTCGAGCTTGCCCGCCCGCGCAGCGGCGGTAAGGTCTACGCCAAGCTGGTCGACGGTCGGGGTCTTGGTAGCAGGACGCCCTCCGCTGCCGCTGGTGGAAGGATGGGGTACGTTCTGGCTGAGGATACGATTGAGCTCGGTGTGCACGCGCTCTACGCTGACGCCCAGACTTTCCAGAACGCCGGCAGCGACACCTTCGCCCTCACGGAGCAGTCCGAGAAGGATATGCTCGGTGCCGATGTACTGGTGTCCCAGCAGACGCGCCTCGTCCACCGCAAGTTCGATTACCTTCTTGGCTCTGGGAGTGAGGCCGACCTCGCTCTGGGAAGTGCCCTCGCCGCGGCCGATTATGAATTCAACGGCAGCCCGAACCTTGTTCAAGCCGACGCCCAGATTGGAGAGGACTTTGGCAGCCATGCCGTCCTCTTCCCGTACCAGCCCGAGCAATATGTGTTCGGTCCCGATATAGTTGTGGTTGAACCGACGGGCTTCCTCCTGGGCTAAAGCCAGAACCTTACGGGCTCTCTCTGTGAACTTATCGAATCTGTTAGCCATCACCCCTGCCTGGTAAGGATTATAAGGACTATATCCCCATTTAGTACTGGTGTACCATCCGCCGCAAGGCTTTTGTACTGTCTTTCGAGACTTATTCTACCACAAACAGGCACTAAAGAAAAGAACCCAAATTTACTATACCTCCGAAATTTGGGCTCTTTTATGCTTCCCAGCAGCGGCATATTTTCCACAAGGGGTTGCCCCCTCAGTATCGTCTGCGCTGGGGCGTTTCACTTCCGTGTTCGGGATGGGAACGGGTGGGTCCACCCCGCTCTAACCACCAGGAAGCAATACTATTCTACCAGATATTATTTAATTTTAAAAGAGGCTTTCGTTACCCTCCGGAAGCCTGCCGTGTTCTTGAAGGAACTGTTGAATCAGTTCGCTTTCCCGCATAGTATACATCAAAGTCTCTTCATAATGCAAGTACTTAGCTTTCCCTACCCACTCGTCGCCCGAATCAAGTATCTCCTGCAGCCCCTGGCGTATGCTGGCATTGCTTCCTATATATATAACCTCTTTACCCTCGTCGAACAGCCGGAACACCCCATCTTTCTCGGGGGCGGCTTCCACGGTAGCTGCATTGAACTCCTGCCAGTCGCTGGGCGGCAGCATGACCTCCGATATGTCCAGCCTCGCATCGCATCTCAGACAGCGCCCCGCCTCCTCGCACGCTCTGGGCTTGGCGAAGCCGAGCTCGACCTCGGAGAAGTTGTTCAGACGCTGGTCTATGGCGATGTGCGGCGCCTTGACTCGGGGCTTTTCTGCGAAGCCCTCCTCGCGGCCAAACGACGGATTAGCCCTGCCAGGCTCCGCCAGAACCTCGCTGATATCGCCGCTGCCGCCGAGATATTTATCTATTGATACTGCTGCCTTTCTTCCCGCGGCGATTGCCTTGATGACCGAGGCTGGACCCGTGACCACATCGCCGCCGGCATAAACGCCTTTGATGCCGGTAGCCAGGGTCTCTGAGTCAACCTTCAGCGTGCCGTTGCCCAGTGGCTCCAGCCCGAAACCTTCAGGGATGGCGGGCATCTGTCCGATGGCAGCGATGATAGTATCGCAGATTGTGCTGAATTCGCTGCCCTTGATGGGCACGGGGCGTTTTCTTCCGCTGGAATCAGGCTCGCCCAGTTCCATGCGCTGGCAATCCATTATCAGCCTTCCGCTGTCCTGAGAAATCTTTGTGGGGGCGGTGAGGAACAGAATCTTAACGCCCTCCTCCAGTGCAGCCTCGACCTCCTCCGGGTTGGCAGGCATCTCGTCACGCGAGCGCCGATAGAAGATAACGACCTCTTTCGCCCCCAGGCGGCGTGCCGTGCGTGCCGCATCGATGGCAGCGTTGCCGCCGCCAATAACCGCCGCTTTGCCGCCCAATTCGAGTTTTTTGCCCTGCCCGATGTCTCTGAGCAATGAAATGCACTCTATAACGCCCGCGCTGTCCTCACCCTCGATGCCTATTTTAACGCCCTTGTGAGCGCCCAGTGCCACGAAGATGGCATTGTAGCCCTGTTTGCGCAGTGCTTCGAGCGATTCGACTTTGGCGTTGGGCTTTATCTCGACGCCGGCGCCCCTGATGCCATCGATTTCACTATCCAGAACCTCTCCGGGCAAACGATACCTCGGAATGCCCACCCTCATCATGCCGCCCGCTTCGGGTAGCGCTTCGAAAACGGTCACGGACTGTCCCAGCTTCGCCAGATAGTAAGCAGCGGTAAGCCCCGCGGGTCCCGAGCCGACGATGGCTACTCGCTTGCCTGTGGGAGCAGCTCGCTTCGATTTCGTTCTCCATTGCCCGCCATCCTGCTCGGCGACAAAGCGCTTGAGAGAGCAGATAGCGATGGGCTGGTTGAGCTTGCCCCGGCGGCATACCTCTTCACAGGGGTGGAAACAGACCCTGCCCAGCACACGCGGGAAAGGCACCTTCTCTCGAACTACAGCCAGAGCTTCATCGAATTTGCCCTCTGCGGCGAGGCGCACATAGCGGGGCACATCGATGCCTGCGGGACAGGCGCTGGTGCAGGGCACCAGCGCCGCTTCGCGCTCCGACCTCTTGATATCTTTATCCCGTAAAGCTCCGGTGGGGCAGACCTCGACGCAGGCGCCGCAGAACTTGCAGCCGGACTCCCTGAGCGTTGCGGCTATGGGACCGGCGATAATTTCGTCATCCTTATATATGAAACCGAGGGCGCCGATGCCGCGCAGGTCTTTACAAACCCTGACGCAGCGGGTGCAGCCTATACATAGATTGTAGTCCTGTATGAACAGAGGCTCGTCTTTCTTTACGGGCAAATCCTTGAATAAGTAACGGGGGATAGCCTCCTTGATGCCGATGAACCCGGCAACCGCCTGAACCTCGCAGTAACCCAGCTTGGCGCAGCAGCGTTCCTGAACGGGTACGCTGTTGGGACAGGACTCGAACGGGCTGCAGCCCTCTCTCTGCTTGCAGGTGAGGCAGGCATGAGGGTGCTTGATCAATAGGTTTCTGAGGGTTTCCCTTCGTTGCTCTTGAACTTTGGCTGTGTTGGTGTGAACCACCATCCCCTCGGCGGCAGGGAGATTGCATGAAGTGGGCAGGTCGCTCATGCCTTCGACTTCTACTATGCAGAGGCGGCATCCCGGGTAGTCTTTGTTCGGGCTTGAGTTCTGAATGGGTTTGCCCCCAAGGTATATGGTGGCGGAGGGCTTCAATCCCGGCGCCGGCGGCAGATCGGGGTGGGCGCAGAGGGTGGGAACATATATCCCGGAGCTTTGCGCCGCTTGAAGCACCGTCTTGCCCTTTTCGACCTCTACCTGTCTGTCGTCAATGGTGAGCTTGATTTTACTCATTTCACCCCTTTAAACACGGGTTGGTAGGAGTCCCTTACGCATGAGGGGGCTCCTACCACATATAGGCTGAAGCAAATGGTGAGGATTATTATAGGTTAGATTCAGATTCGGGTCAATAACTCGGGCACACGCGTGGGGGACAAGGGGCTTAAGCCCCTTGTCTGAATCAGGGCTTGGTGTCAGTTAATGACAGTCGAAGCGCCCGATAAACGCTGTAAGGGCGACCCATCGGGTCGCCCTTACATTCATATTCGCAGGTTTGTTGGGTTTAGAACAACCCTGATACTTTGCCGGTCTTCACGTCCACATCTATCCTTCTCAATGCCGGGTCGGATGAGGTGCCCGGCATCAGGCTGATAGTTCCTGCCATCGGGCAGAGGAACTTGGCACCCGAGTAGATGAGGATGTCACGTATGGGCAGCTTCCAGCCCTTGGGTACGCCCTTCAGGGCCGGGTCATGAGTGAGGCT
>VGNW01000070.1 GCA_016865955.1 Chloroflexota bacterium
CCGTGCTTCTCGAGATAGGATACGACCAGGGGCACGCCATATCCAATATAGTCGGCAGATACCTTCCCGGCGCCAGCGTTAGAATAGCGCCGGACCTCAGTGGCTCGGACCGCGTGGCTATTATCCTCACATCCGGGGAATGATTACCCATCAAGCCGCGTGGGCTTGTTTCAGCTGCCTTATACCGTCTATATAAGACTGAGAGGTAATATTGTCTGCAGTCATAATCACGGCATCTTCTTTATTATCCATATAATAACCGCGGCGAGTCCCCACTTCGATTAAGCCGAATTTCCCATAGAGCGCCTGAGCCTCCTTGTTGGAAGCACGAACTTCCAGCGTGAAAAATCGGGCCTGCCGTTCTATAGCGAGGTCTATCACTGCAATCAACAGTAGCTCGCCGATACCTTCGCGCCGACGGTCCAGACGCACCGCTATATTGGCAAGATGTGCCTCATCGGCCATGAACCACAATCCTGCAAATCCCAGGACTTTTTCATCCTGACTTGCTTCAAGTGTCTGATTTGCCAACATACGGTTTATAAAGGCTTTAATCCTGTCGTTTAGTGATTTTTTAGAGCTTCCTGAAGAGTTAATTTTCGCAGTAGCGTCTTTTCTCTCAAGCGCATCTTCGCAGGCCACGAAATAATGGCTCAGGGTGTTGTATCGCAACTCTCTTTTGAAGTTGGTAGCAGGCCAGGGCGGAGGAAAGGCATCCCGCTCAATGCGGGAGACCTGAGATATATCATTTTCCGTCATAGGTCTAACGGTGTAAACCATGCGATTCCTCAGTCAATACTCATTCCAGTCCGTTTGAATTTGCACCATATTCTATCACAGTCAGCCGAAATGTGCTTCACGATACTCTCGTTTCACGAGTGAAAGAGCTTGACAAAAGAGCTTCAAAATGGCATACTGTGATATGGTAACCTGCTGAGTGTCAGTGGTTGCCACATTTAAGAGGAACTGTGAACCTACTCCGAACATTCTGTTCCGTCGACGGTAACAGGGCATATATATTCCCAGAATTCCGCTTATTCACCTTTAATCTTTCCGTTTTAGACATTCGACTCACCTTGCTAGACCCTGCCTTAAGCAGCGGTTGTCCAATAGAAATAGCGACCAATCCGGTCAACAAAGGAGAGTCCTGATGGCAACAGTTTTCGATAAATTACAGAATTTGAAGGCAAGACAGGAAAAAGAAAAGGCAGCAGGCGGCGCCCAGGCTATTGAGAAACAACACCAGTCTGGCAAGCTAACAGCACGAGAGAGGCTCGACCTCCTTTTCGATCCCGGAAGCTTCTGCGAGCTGGATATGTTTGTGCGCCATCGCTGCACCGATTTTGAGATGCAAAAGACATTCATTGCCAGCGAAGGTGTGGTCACAGGTTACGGCACGGTGAATGGACGCTATGTATGTGCCTTTGCTCAGGACTTCACGGCTCGCGGCGGCAGTCTCGGCGAGATGCACGCCAAAAAGATAGCCAAAGCCATGGATTTGGCTCTGCGTCTCGGCATTCCTATGATTGGACTCAACGACTCCGGCGGAGCACGCATTCAGGAGGGCATAGATGCCCTCGCTGGATACGGCAGCATCTTCTTCCGCAATTCCTGTGCCTCGGGCGTCATCCCTCAGGTATCGGCAATCATGGGGCCAACCGCAGGCGGAGCGGTTTACTCGCCTGCCATGACCGACTGGATTTTCATGGTCAACAAGACCAGCTACATGTTCATCACGGGACCCGATGTCATAAAGACAGTGAGCGGCGAGACAATAGATTTTGAGAACCTGGGCGGGGCTGCGGTTCATAACACCAAGAGCGGTGTGGCTCATTTCATCTGCGAGAGCGACCAGCACGCCATAGAGAGAATAAAGGAACTCCTTAGCTATTTGCCTTCCAACAACATGGAGGACCCGCCCATCGTGGAAAGCAGCGATGACCCCAATCGCACCGCGACAGCCTTGGATAGCATAATCCCCGAAAGCGCCCGACAGAGCTACGACATGCGAGAGGTCATCCGCTCCATAGTTGACAACGGTACTATTGTTGAGCCTCACGCCATGTACGCCGAAAACATCATTGTATGTTTCGCCAGATTCAACGGGAGGACAGTGGGCATCATTGCCAACAACCCACAGGTTATTGCCGGGAGCCTCGACGTCAACGCTTCCGATAAGGCGACACGCTTCATCAGGTTCTGCGATTCCTTCAATATCCCGCTGCTTACCATAGTCGATGTCCCCGGCTATTTACCGGGCACCGACCAGGAGTGGAACGGTATAATCAGGCACGGCGCCAAGCTGCTGTGGTGCTATTCCGAAGCGACCATTCCCAAGATTACCATGATTACACGCAAAGCCTACGGCGGCGCCTACCTTGCCATGTGCGCTAAAGACCTCGGCGCCGACATGGTCTTTGCCTGGCCCACTGCTGAGATTGCGGTGATGGGCGCCGAAGGCGCAGCCAATATTATTCACCGCAAGGAGATTTCGGAAGCTTCCGACCCCAAATCCAAGCTGCAGGAAAAGATAGAAGAATACCGCGGTCTATTCTATACGCCTTACATCGCAGCAGCACGCGGACTGGTGGATGAGGTGATTGTACCCAGAGAGAGCCGTCCCAAGATAATCGCTGCACTGGAATTCCTCTCGTCGAAGCGCGAGACAAGACCGCCCAAGAAACACGGCAACATTCCTATGTAAATGTAAACAATATTGCAAGGGAAAATGATGGATAAAGACAGAGGAAAAACGACAGCGGCTATTATGGCTGCCGTAAATGCATACCTGGAAGAGGAAGCCAGCGCTGCTTTGGCAAGAGCGATACCTGTAAGAAAGCCAGCGCAGGCGATGAGTTTGTGGCATGTTTCAGGTCGAGAAGAGATGATGAGAATGCGCAATCTTTGGCAGCGGAGAATAGTCTAGTCAGAGATGCGCATCGCCCATCTTATGTCGTTTAAAGGAGGCATCAGACATGGCCGATAAGGCAAAAACAAGTACCAAGGCGAAGAACCCGGTTAAGATATGCGATACTACTTTCCGGGATGCGCACCAGTCCTCATTTGCAACACGTATGCGCCAGGAAGACATGAATTCCATCGCCCCGGAAATGAACAAGGTCGGCTTCCATTCCATGGAAGTCTGGGGCGGAGCTACATTCGATGTCTGCACAAGATTTCTTAATGAAGACCCTTGGGACAGGGTACGCATCCTCAAGAAATTAATGCCCGATACGCCGCTCCAGATGCTGCTACGAGGACAGAATCTGGTAGGCTATCGCAACTACGCCGACGATGCAGTAGATGCGTTTGTCAAACACTCCGCGGAAGTCGGCATCGACATCTTCCGAGTTTTCGACGCTCTGAACGACGAACGCAACGTTAAGGCTTCATTCAATGCGATAAAGAAATCCGGGAAGCACATCCAGGCTTGTCTCAGTTTCTCCCTTACCGAGAATAAAATCGGCGGGCCGGTCTTCACCATAGATTACTGGGTGAAAAAGGCTGTCACGTTCCAGGACATGGGGGCAGACAGCCTCTGCATCAAAGATATGGCAGGCTTACTCTCGCCATACGATGCTTATGAACTGATTACAGCCCTCAAGGCAGCGCTGAAAATACCCGTGGAATTGCATACCCACTATACCAGCGGCATGGCTTCCATGACCTGTCTGAAAGCAATCGAAGCCGGAGTGGATATCATCGATACCTGCCTGGCTCCTTTCGCGCTGCGCTCCTCGCAACCGGCTATCGAGCCCATCGTAGCCGCCCTGCAAGGTACGCCGAGAGACTGCGAACTCGACCTCGCGCAGCTCCTTAAGCTGGACGACTATTTCGAGTCCATAGCGCCTAAGTACCGCAGTTACCTGGACACCAGCAAGATGTCTATCATTGACACCGGCGTTTTGATGCATCAAGTACCCGGAGGCATGACCACCAACCTGGTAGCACAACTTAAAGAGGCTGATGCGCTCAATCGGCTTCATGAAGTACATGAAGAGCTGCCGCGCGTTCGCAAAGAGCTGGGGTATCCTCCTCTGGTGACTCCCACCAGTCAGATTGTAGGCATCCAGGCGGTGCAGAATGTTCTCTTCGGCAGATACAAGATGATATCGGGGCAGGTGAAGGATTACGTTTACGGCTTATATGGCAGATCACCTGCTCCCATCGACCCCGACGTGCAGAAGATAGTGCTCAAAGGATACGAAAAAGGCGAGACGCCCATCACAGTACGTGCCGCCGATATCCTGCCTCCCGAGATGGAGAAAGCCAAGGAGGCTACCAAGGGTCTCGCCAAAGATATCGGAGACGTCTTAATCTACGCTCTCTACCCCCAGACCGGCATGAAGTTCCTCCGCATTAAGTACGGACTCGAACCTGTACCGGCTTCGATGAAGCCCAAGACCATTGAACAAGTGAAGAAAGAGGACGAGCTTATTGCCAAAGCACTGGCCGGAAAGCTTGTTGAGAAGGTTGAGACGCCTGTTCCGGCAAAAGGTCCCAATGTCAGAACATTCAATGTATATGTAGGGGAAGAGTACTTCAAGGTAGACGTCGAACCGACCGGCGGTGCAACTATATCAGGACCCGTCGCTGCCCGCCCTGCTGCTTCAGCCAGCCCTGCACCACAGGCTGCGGCACCCAAGCCCGCAGAAGCAACCCTTAAGCCCGAGGCAAAGAAGGAAGCGTCGGCGGCGCCGGTTGCCGAAGGCGATGTTACCGTGCCCGTACCCATGCCGGGTACGGTTATTCGCTACAATGTGAAGGTAGGGGACAAGGTTAAAGCAGGAGATATCGTAGTCATGCTGGAAGCTATGAAAATGGAGAATGCTATTCCTTCTCCCGCCGCCGGCGTGATTAAGGCGATTAACTTTTCCGCTGGAGCTTCGGTTAAGAAAGGCGAGATATTGGTTGTCATCTCCACCAAATAGCGGGGTTGTCTAAAAACACGGATATATGTAAACTGTAGGGGCGTCCTTCCAGGAAGGACGCCCCTGCTTCATTTCACCGCAGGTCGGGGGATATGGGGAAGACACTAGCGGAGAAAATCCTCAGCGCAAAGGCAGGCGTTGATGCACACGCTGGCGATATAGTCATCGCGCCCGTCGACCTTGTTTTCGCCCAGGACGGCACCGCCCCCCTGGCGATAAAACAGTTCCAATCCTGCGGCTTCGATAAACTGGCTTGTCCCTCTTCGACCATTTTTTTCCTCGACCATAATGCGCCCACGCCGACTAAGGAGCTTGCCAACGACCAATTGCTCATCCGTAATTTTGCTAAAAAGTGCGGCGCGTGTCTTTCCGATGTCGACGAGGGCATCTGCCATCAGGTCATTGCTGAATTCCATGTTAACCCGGGCGAGATAATAGTAGGCGCCGATTCCCATACCGTTACCGCGGGGGCGCTGTGCGCCTTCGCTACCGGCATGGGTTCCACCGATACAGCTATAGCCTTTGCCCTGGGCAAGACCTGGTTCCGTGTGCCAGAGAGTATGAAAGTGAACGTCAGCGGTCGATTTCCTAAGATGGTATGCGCCAAAGACTTGATTCTCTATCTTATCGGCAGGATTGGCGCTGACGGCGCCACATACATGTCTATGGAGTTCGGCGGAGAAACTGTGGCCCGGATGCCTGTTTCGCAACGCCTCACCATCGCCAATATGACAGTGGAGGCTGGAGCAAAGACCGGGCTCTTCCCCTCGGATGAAATAACCAGAAAATATCTGGAAAGCCGGGGGCGCGAAGATAAGTGGCGACGCATTCAGGCTGACTCCGATGCAAAATACGAGCATGTTATTGAAATCGATGCCGGGAAGCTGGTGCCTATGATATCGAAGCCGCATACGGTGGACAATACCGCACCCGTTACAGAGGTAGCAGGAACCAAAGTACAGCAGGTGTTCATCGGCACCTGCACCAACGGACGTCTCGACGACCTTGCCATAGTAGCCAAAATTCTCAGGGGCAAGAAACGCCATCCCGATACCAGATTGCTGGTAGCTCCTGCCTCCCGAGATGTGCTTCTAGAAGCAGTGAGCGCAGGATATGTGCGAACCATGATTCAGGCAGGTGCAATCATCCTGCCGCCGGGCTGCGCCGCCTGCGTGGGAGGGCATCAGGGCATCCTGGGAGATGGAGAGGTCTGCCTGTCCACCGCTAACCGCAATTTCAAGGGCAGGATGGGCAATCCCAACGCCTTCATCTATCTATCGAGTCCGGCCACTGCCGCAGCGTCAGCTATCAAGGGCAAGATAACTGACCCCAGGGAGTTCGTCTAGATGCTCAGAGGAAAAGCGCATAAATTCGGCGACGATATCTCCACAGACCTGATTCAGCCGGGTCGGTACAACTATCTCCGCAGCAACCTCTCCGAGCTTGCCAAGCACGTGCTGGAGGACGCCGACCCTGCTTTCGCTTCGAAGGTGAATAAGGGCGATTTCTTAGTAGCGGGCAAGAACTTCGGATTGGGTTCTAGCCGTGAGCACGCCCCCACCATACTGAAGCTCGCCGGAGTCAGCGCTGTGCTGGCAAAGTCGGTGGCTCGTATCTTCTTCAGAAACGCTATAAACGTAGGTCTGCCCGTACTAATCTGCGACACCGACAAAATAGACGATGGCGACGAGCTTGAGATAGACCTCGCCTCCGGCACCATCAAGGATCTAACCAACGGCGCCAAGCTCACCTCTGGCGTAATCCCCGACGTCATGCTGAAAATTCTATCCGAAGGCGGTCTGGTGCCATATATCAAGAAGTACAAAGATTTCAAGATTTGAAGCTAGACCATAGACAGACATTAATCAAAGTTTCTACGCAAACACAATATATCTTGGCTAGCTAATTTGGGTCGTAAAAACAAATGAGCTGTCTCAAAAGTCGCAAGGAAATATACGAAAATTCTATCGCTCAGCGTTTTCTCTTAGAGAAATATGGCAACGATTCTTGTAGTGTTGTATTAGTCGAACGCCCTGATCATGAACCATCCTGTGGTGGACGCCAACCTAGAAATGAAGGGTGGCCTGATTTCATCTACTGCGTAGGTAAAGATCAACCTTATCTTGTTGTAGAACTTGGCCGTTGGAATGAAGGCAAACAGGAGATCCGATTCGAGAAAAGTGTGGAGCAATTTGGTAAGCAAGTCGAAGAAAAGCTTCGTGGGTAGCTACAAGGATCTTACATCCTTGAACTTCCTTATGACTTACAGCTGCCCAGAGGCAGAGGCAAGATCAAAGCTTCCGAAAGACTTCTAAACGATTTGGTTAACAATATCACAAGTGCAGCCAGCCAAAATGTAGATTCTATTTATATCTCAGAACGCTGCAAACTCATAAAAATTGACAAGCCAGAATCAGGCGTCTGCGTAACACCTATGAAGCAGGATTTCATGGATAATGACGAAGTCGCCCGAGACCCAATCTATTTTCAAACACTCCAAAACCTGCTAACAGAAGCCAATCGGAAGTTCACAGGTTTTGAGAACATGCAAAATGTGCTAGTCCTAGACGTTACAGATTCTAAAATGCATCTCGAGGATCTCTATACGTTAGCCCTACGTGAATGGAACCTCGACGACCTTGTGCCCACCATAGCACCCAGTTTAAAAGAAATACATTTATGTGAGGGCACTTGGGTCCGTTCAGGCGCTGGTGGAAGGCTTCTTCGGCATAAATGTCGAGACGATGTTCCGCATGAATGGAAACACCTTTGGTCAAGGCAAGTAAGCAAAAGGGCCAAAACCACTTAACCCCTCCTTAGTGATGATAACATCCAAAGCGAGCAAAGAGAGACTTGAGCTTTCTGATATAATGGAGCTTGAGGTTTAGGGGAGGTCTAACATGCTGGTAAAAATGGAAATATATTTCGATGGCGAATTTTGGTGTGCCCGAGGGATAGGAGAAGATATATTTACTCAAGGCAGTACATTAGATGAGCTTTTGGAGAATATCAAAGAGGCTGTGAGCGTCCATTTTGGCGATACAACAGAAACAATAACTATTCTTACTCTCTCCGAGGTGAAACTAACGCATGCCAAAGCTACCTCAAGTCAGCGGCGATGATATCGTTAGGCTTCTCAAATCATTGGACTACAAAGTCGTCAGACAACGTGGCAGTCATATAAGGCTAAAAAAAACAACCCAAGTGGGCGAACATAACATCACCGTCCCCGCCCATAAAGTAATGGCAAAAGGAACCCTCTCAGATATCCTCAACAAAGTAAGCCTCTGGAACAATATCTCCAAACAAGACTTAATTAAGAGATTGAAATAGAAGGCTGCAAAGCTATGCCCGCGAGCAAAATCAAAGACAGCTTGCCTCATAACATCACCCTCATCCCCGGAGACGGCGTTGGGCCTGAGATAACTGAGGCTACGGTCAGGGCGCTGGAAGCTACCGGCGTGGCGATTAAGTGGGACGTGCACCGCATCGGCGAGGCTGCGCTTAAGAAATACGGCACGACGTTGCCTGAAGAGGTGCTGAACTCTATCAGAAGAAACAGGGTCGCTCTCAAAGGTCCCGTGACTACGCCCATCAGCACAGGATTCCGCAGCGTTAATGTAGCCCTGAGACAGGAGCTCGACCTCTACGCCTGCCTGCGACCCTGTAAAACATATCCCGGAATCAAATCCAGATACAAAAATATCGACATCGTGGTGGTCAGGGAGAACACCGAAGACCTCTATGCAGGAATCGAGTTCAAGAAAGGCGCTAAAGATACAAAAGAGCTAATCGAGTTCATAGACGATAAGATACAGAAAAGAATTATCCCCGGCTCTGGCATCAGCATCAAGCCTGTCTCGGAGAAAGCCAGCCGCAGAATCGTCACTTTCGCCTTCGACTACGCTCGCGCACATGGCAGGAAGAAGGTCACCTGCGTACACAAAGCGAACATTATGAAGTTCACCGATGGCCTGTTTCTCTCTACAGCTCAAAATGTATCCCAAAGCTACCCGGACATCCGGTTCGAGGATGCTATCGTAGACAACTTGTGTATGCAGCTAGTGACAAAACCAGAGCGTTATGATATTATTGTGCTGCCAAATCTCTACGGTGATATAGTCTCGGAACTGTGCGCTGGGCTGGTCGGTGGAATCGGAGTGGTGCCCAGCGCCAATATTGGCAACAAAATTGCGGTTTTCGAACCTGCTCACGGCAGCGCTCCTAAATACGCCGGAAGGAACAAGGTAAACCCGATGGCGATGATGCTCTCGGCTTCGATGATGCTCAGGCACATCGGAGAGGAAAAGCCCGCCCAGAGGCTGGAGAGAGCTATAACCCAGGTAATCTCCGAAGGCAAGACCGTCACTTACGACCTCAAGTCCGACCCCAACGATCCTTCCATTGCTACAACCTCCGCCGTGGCGGATGCTGTGATTAAAAAGCTGAAGGAGGCTAGATAATATGCGTAACAAGGTAACTGTGGTCGGCGCAGGCAATGTCGGTGCTACCTGCGCTCAGGTGATAGCGCAGCGCGACTACGCCGATGTCGTTATGGTGGATATCATCGAGGGAATGCCGCAAGGCAAAGCGCTGGATATGAGGCAGACAGGTCCTATCCGCTATTACGACACCAACGTCATCGGCACGAACAACTACGAGGATACGGCAAATTCCAGCGTCGTCGTCATCACCTCAGGCGTGCCCAGGAAGCCGGGCATGACCCGAGACGACCTGGTGCTCACCAACATGAAGATAGTGCAGAGCGTGACCGAGCAGATAGTCAAGTACTCGCCCAACTGCATACTCGTGATGGTGGCTAACCCGCTGGATGCCATGGCGCAACTGGCGCTGAAAGTGAGTAAATTCCCGCGTACCCGCGTTATGGGCATGTCGGGCATCCTCGACACCGCCAGATTCAAGACCTTCGTTGCCATGGAGCTGGGCTGCTCGGTAGAGGATGTCTATGCCCTTATCCTGGGCGGTCACGGCGACACTATGGTACCTATCACCAGACTGGCTTCGGTCAGCGGCGTGCCTCTGAGTGAACTGCTCCCTAAAGAAAAAATAGACGCTATTGCCAAACGTACCGTCAACGGCGGCGCCGAGATCGTGGCGCTGCTCAAAACCGGCAGCGCGTTCTATGCACCGGGTGCAGCAGCAGCCCTGATTGTCGACTCCATAGTGCTGGACAAGAAGCGGATTCTGCCCTGCTCTACCTATCTCGAAGGTGAATACGGCATCCACGGAGTCTTCGTTGGCGTGCCGGTCAAGATAGGCAAGAGCGGCATCGAGAAGATTATCGAGGTCAAGCTGACACCGGAAGAAAGCGCAGCGTTGAAGAAGTCGGCGGATG
>VGNW01000071.1 GCA_016865955.1 Chloroflexota bacterium
CATCCCCACAGCCATATCTTTACGCAGGAAGCCGATGGCTATGGCGGATACTGCTTCCTTGGGAAGCCCGAACAAACCGCTCACCACTGGAGCAAAAGCGGAGGCGATATGGTCGAAGACGCCCAGAGCATAGAGCACGGTAATTACGAAGATGCCGAGGAATACAATTGGGACAGCCTCTCTCAGATAGCCTGAGATTCGCATCCAGAGCTTGCTAAACGAAGGCCGCAGCTTGGGCAGGCGGTAGGGTGGGATTTCTATAAGCAATTCAGGACTGAAACCTTTGACGGTATGGTTGAGGATAAAACCCAGGACAGCCCAGACCACGAATAAGGTCCCGTAGACCATCGCCACATAACCCATGCCCTGTGCGCCCACTAATCCGAAAATCATCGCCTGAAGGGAGGCACAGGGCACTCCGATAGATATGAGGGTTGAGGCGATGAACCTCTCTCGTTTGCTCTCCAGTATGCGTGTGGCCATAATGGCAGGGACGTTGCAGCCCAGACCCAGCATGGTGGGAATGATGGCGTAGCCGTGCAGTCCTATACGGTGCATCAGGTTATCGAGTAAAACCGCCAGTCTGGGTAGATAGCCGAGGTCTTCCAGAAAGCCCAGAACCAGATAGAAGGACAGAACATAAGGCAGCACCGCTCCGAAAGATATATATACGCCGGTGGTAAGAACGCCGAACGATTGCATAAAGTCTATATCGCCATTGATTAGTTTGCCCACCAGGATGTCGTGAAAAAATCCGCCTGAACCCAGCAATGAGCTGAGTTTCAACAGGGCTGGAGCCCAGTAATTGTTGAACAGCGGGTCAAGGATGTAGTTGATAAGGCTCTCGCCGATAGTGCGGATAACCATAAATGAGACGAAGATGACAAATGCGGCTATGAGAAGTCCGGGGAATGGTTTTATCGAGGCATCGCCCAGATGTTCGAGAATGGTGTGGTGGCGATGGAACATCGTTTGTACCTGTGCGGTAATCCTGCCAACGGCAGCCCATCTTTCATCTGAAGTTCGGACGGGCTCGGGGGGGGATACCGCCTGTGGTATTCGCTCTACCAATTCTTTTATCCCCTGTCCGGTAAGCGCCACGGTGGGAACGACCGGCACTCCCAATACTTGCTCCAGTTTGGCTACATCGATATTAATGCCCCTGTGTTTGGTGTCGTCCCACATATTCAAGGCTACTACTACGGGGATTTGCCTTTCGAGAAGCTGCAGGGTCAAGTAGAGGTTGCGTTCGAGGTTGGTAGCGTCGACGACATTGACAGCAATGTCACCGCCTTCGAGCATCTTGGCAGCGACCTCTTCAGCTTCGGAGGTTGGCTCCAGAGTATAGGTGCCCGGTACGTCTATGACCTCAGCCTGCTCCTCACCCAGCTTCATAGTACCCCGTGTGAAGTCCACTGTGGTGCCGGGGTAATTGGAGGTAACCACTTTAACTCCGGTGAGACGGGAGAAGAGCACGCTCTTCCCCACATTGGGGTTTCCCATTAAAAGTATTTTCATCGAGGGTTCGATTTATCCAGTTCGACTAAAATCTTTCCGGCCATGCCGAAGCCCAGGGCAATTTGAGTGTTGTCAACCTGAACGGTTACAGGACCGTGGCCGAACATGGCGCTGACCTTTGTTATGCGCTTGCCGGGTCTGATTCCCAGCGCTTGAAGGCGCTGGGTCAGATTTTGGCCTCCGGCAATCTGGATAACGGTGCCGCTTTGCCCCGAACTCATTCGTGCCAGCGTTGTTTGTTTGCTCACATTGGCATCCAACTATTCACCTCGCAACTCCAGGCAATTCGATTAAATCAACCGACCATTTAGAAGCACCGGCAGTTCATTCAGTGTGCGACGTTTGACAGCGGGCACAATAACCTTTCATCCGGACCTCTGTACCGGTTACGGTGAAGTCGTTCTCCCTCTGAATTTGGGATTTCATACGTTCTGTCAGGGGACTTGTGAACTCGATGACCTTACCGCAGCCCAGGCAGACTAAGTGATGGTGCTGGGCAGGGGCTTTCGCCTCATAGTGATGATGCGCCTCGGCGAAATGCAACTCATCTACAAGGCCAAGCTCCTTGAACAGTTTGAGGTTGCGGTAGACCGTGGACAGGCTGATAGTGCTCTCCTGCTCGCGAGCTCTACGATAAAGCTCATCGGCATCAAGATGTCCTTCGTTCTGCAGGATGAGGTCCAACAGGAGCCTGCGCTGACTGGTAGCACGTTTTCCTGTGAGGGCAGGCTGGCCGGTGCTTGTTCTCATTGGCATTCAGCTCCTTTCGAAGCTTATTGCAAATGATTATCATTTGCAATAATATGATACCATCGCTTGCTGCTAAAGTCAATACAATATAGACAATAAACTCGCCAAAAGTGAGAGAAGATGCTCAAGAAAGCGGGTTACTGTTCTGTGTCTTGATTGAACATGGTGACGGGCGTGCTATAATAGGGGCAGATAAAGGCAGGGGGGGCGAATCTGGAATCTGCTGAGATAGCGAAGAAGGCTACGGAAGCCGCTTTAGATAAGCAGGCCACTGACATATTAATGCTGGATATCAGGCAAATCTCTTCCTTTGCCGATTACTTTGTTATCTGCAGCGCCGACAGCGACCGCCAGATTAATGCCATTTGCGATGAAATCGACCGGGTTCTAAGTAAGAATGGCGTGCACCTCTACCGCCGCGAGGGCGATGCGGATTCGGGCTGGGTAATCCTCGACTTCAGCCGTGTTATAGTGCATGTCTTTGCTCAGTCTCAGAGAGAATATTATGACCTGGAGCATCTGTGGAGCAAAGCAACCCCTGTGGTCAGGATTCTATAATCCACGGCTCCACGTTCCTTTTGTAGCTGACTATTTCCTTAGGTGAGAAGAACAGGTTAATCTCCTTTTCTGCGTTCTCTTTCGAATCGGAGCCGTGTACCGCATTGCGACCTATATCCAGCGCCAGATCGCCTCTAATCGTGCCCGGCGCCGCTTTGACCGGGTCGGTGGCTCCCATTGTCTTGCGAACTACCTCCACCGCGTTATGCCCTTCGAAGACAGCAGCCACCAGAGGGCTTGATGTGATGAAGCCTACCAGACCCTCGAAGAACGGTTTGCCCTGATGGATTGCGTAATGCCGTCCCGCTAATTCTCTATCCATATGTAACATTTTCAATGCTACGGGCTTAAGTCCGGTCTTTTCGATGCGGGAGATTATTTCTCCGATTAAACCTCGCTGCACTGCATCGGGTTTCACTAATACCAGAGTTCTTTCCATTTCTTCCTTTCTTATGTCATTGCGAGCGAAGCTTGGCAATCTCAGCGTCTTTTCATCTTCATCCCGCGAGATTGCTTCGTCGCTACGCTCCTCGCAACGACACTTGTTGTTACTGACGATATTTTTCAGACTCTCAGCCAGTCGAGCACTTTGCTGAGCACCTCGCTGCGATTGGACCTTGTCATCTTCACTATTTCTACATCGGGCCGTTGTTTTATTTTATCAGCCCAGGGGTGAGAAGCAAGCATGATAGTGCCCAGCGTCTTCTTTTCGCTGCTGAGGGCTCGGAGCACGGCGTCCTGGAACGATTGCGAGAAAAGCTCCATCTTGCCAATCTCGTCAATCACAATTACATCCTTAATCCGTATCGCCTCCTCAATGGCAGGCACTGCAACTTTATCTATGTTATCCGTGTCGACTCCGTATTTGCTGACTTTATGAGGGCTGCTCATATCGATGTGAGACAGCACAGCGCTCTTACCATCGAGCGTGACGATTTTGAATCCCTGCCGGTTTCCCTGATTGCGAATTTCCTCGGTATAAAAGCCGCCGGCGCTCTTGTTAGCTCTGGCGAGCGTTTCCTTAATTATGGTAGTCTTGCCGCATCCGGGCTCGCCGGTGAGCAAATATGCTTTCTTCATGTGTGGAAACGCTCGATTAACTTTACATAAAGTTATTATTCGGGCAGTGGTAGATTGCCTTTGCTGCTGATAGTAATAGACGGACGCCTCAAGTAGAGAGGTTCAAGCGTGGCTGTGTTATCGAAATCTCCAGCCTTCAACCTCGACCAGCCTAATTCGGCGAGATAGCCAGACCGCCGCAGCGCTGCGCTGCTATCGACAATCGAGGCTTTACGTCCCAGCTTTGCTTTAAGCTGTAGTTGCATATCACGTGTTATTTCGCCGCAGAAGATGGTACGAGCTTTAATATCGTTAACCAGACTTTCTATTGTAGTTATGTGCTCTTGGGTCAGACGGAGCCATTTCCCTCGTCTGGTCTGGAATAGGGCAGCGGCGACCTCGCCGCGTCCCGCATTGAATATGGGGCAGATGGGCAGACCTGTTGAGGAGTAGGGGAATGCCTCGACTTCGAGCGTGCTTATTCCTACCAACGGGATATTCAGCGCTGACGCAAACCCTTTGGCTGCGCTCATTCCGACACGGAGTCCGTTGAAGCTGCCGGGACCTTTCGCCACGATAATACCGTTTATGTCTTTGAGGCTCAATTTAGCCTGTGCCAGCAAGTGGTTGAGGTTCGGCATGAGTCCGGCGGTGTGGTTCTGTCCTGCCCGCCAGGTCAGCTCGGCTATAACCTTGCCTTCAGAAGATAGGGTGATGCCTGCAATTTCAGTGGAGGTATCGATAGCTAGCTCCATGTCTATTTCTTGGACCTCCGCCTGATGCTCTTCAGCTTCGATACCATATTGACATATCTTATACCATCAGGTTCGAAGGTGAGCCTGCGTTTCGTTGCGGCAAGGTGCTCGATTTTTATAAGCAGGTGCTCTTCGGGCAGGGCGTTCAAACCTCTGTCCGCCCACTCCACCACGGAAACGCCTTTGCCGTACAGATAATCGTCCAGCCCTAAATCAACGACCTCTTCCAGCCTGTCCAGACGATAGAGGTCGATATGATACAGGGGCAATCTGCCCTGATACTCTCTCACCAGCACAAAAGAGGGGCTTGCAGTGTATTCATCGATGCCGAGACCTTTTGCCATGCCCTGGGTGAAGCAGGTCTTGCCGGCCCCTAGCTTTCCCACCAGAAGAACGATATCGCCGGGCGCTGCCAGTTCTCCCAGCCGGCTGCCCAGCCTTCTGGTCTGCGCAGCGCTGTTGCTGACGACCTCTAAGCGTTTCACGCCTTTTCCTGACCCTGCGACCTGAAGTGGTCCCAGCCTCGCTCGTCCCAGTTTACGGTTTTTCCTTGCCTATCTAGTAGAGTTACCTTCCCCGAATGCTCTTTTGTTATCTCGCCTATCACGGTAAATCGAGTTGACATAATCTTTCTAATCTTGTCGATAACGCTGCTTTTCGCGGTAAACAGAAGCTCGTAGTCCTCGCCGCCGGAGAGAGCCATGGCCATAGCTTCGTCTTTAAAGGCAGCTTTCACCCTGGGATGGACGGGCAGCCTGTCCATCTGCACTCTGGCTCCGACCTTGCTCGCCTCGCAGATATGGGTCAGGTCGCTTATCAAGCCGTCGCTGATGTCGATGGCAGCCTTCACTCCGTTTTTTGCCAGTATTTGTGCCTCCGCGACCCTGGGATTGGGGCGCAGGTGGGCTTTCTTCAACAAAACGGTCATGCTTTTGTCCGGCTTGAGACTTGACTTGAGCATCCTGCACCCTGCCGCCGAAGTCCCCAGATAGCCGGTAACTGCAATCAGATCGCCCGGCTTGGCTGCCGAACGGGTGAGCAAAACCTGGGAGGCTTTTCCTATTAAGCTAACGTCGATAATGGCCACCGGGGCTTTGCTGATGTTGCCGCCCACGATATCGACGTCGAATTTCCCGGCTATATCTTTGATGCCGCGGTACAGTTCTCTAACGCTGGCTACCTCGGTATCCGGAGGCAGTCCCAGCGAGACCATGGCATAGCACGGCATTCCGCCCATAGCGGCGATATCGCTGATATTCACCGCCAGCGCTTTCCAGCCCAAATCGCGCCAGGTTACATTATCGAGATTGAAATGCACATCCTGTATCAGGATATCGGTGGTGGCAAGCTGGATGGATTTCCCGGTGCGCCAGGCTGCGGTATCGTCGCCGATGCCCAGGACAAGCTCCTCTCGCGACGGTTTGCCCACAGTCCTGGCGATGAGGTCGATTAAGCCGAACTCTCCAAGCTCCCACACTTTCATGGCTGAGATTATAGCCAGTTTGGGATAAGTTCACAACCGATAGAATTAGCTTTCAGCTATCAGCGGTCAGCCTAAATGTGAGACTGAAGACTGAAAGCTGACGGCTGATGGCTCCAGAACAGGTATTCAAATAGGGCAAAAGCTGGTATAGTAACCGTGTTTGAAAATGCGCTATGCTATTATCTCAGACATTCACAGCAACCTCACCGCTTTCCAGGCAGTGCTTCAGGACATCGAAGCAAGAGGTGGAGTACAGCTTATCTGGTGCCTGGGCGACATCGTCGGCTATGGCCCTGACCCCGGAGAGTGCATCGCGCTGCTACATAAGTACGACCACATCTGCGTTGCCGGAAACCACGACCTGGGAGCCATAGGCAAGATAGATATCGAGGACTTCAATCCTGAAGCAGCCTTCGCCTGTCGCTGGAACGGAGAGCAGTTGGACGCCCGGGAAGTGGAATATCTTGCTGATCTCCCGCTGACAATTGTTGAAGGTGATTTTACACTGGCTCACGGCAGCCCGCGCGAGCCGATCTGGGAGTACCTTGTTTCCACGTATAGCGCAAAAGTCAGTTTCGATTATTTTGAGACCAATCTCTGCCTGGTGGGGCACAGCCATGTGCCTTTAATGTTTGAACTGGTTGAGGAAAGCGGGGAATGTCTGCTTCATGAACTTTCTCACGATGCAGCCATTGCTTTGGGGGGGAACAGGCTGATTATCAACCCCGGAGGTGTGGGACAGCCCCGCGACGGCGACCCCCGCGCCGGCTACGCTATCTACGACAGCGAACTGCAGATTATCCGGCACTACCGCGTGCCTTATGATGTTGCGCTCACTCAGCAGAGGATGCGGGAGCGCGGCTTGCCCCGCAGACTCGCCACGAGATTAAGCCAGGGCTGGTGAAGTTGGGGACAAGTTCTCAGCGGTCAGCATTCAGTGTTCAGACTATTGAAGCAACTCGAGCAATTTTTTGGGGTTGTAGCTTTTTGCCAGCGCTTCTTCTCTGTCAATGATGTTCTTCTTTATCAGGTCATTGAGCGCCTGCTCCATGGTCTGCTTGCCCTCCGCTGCACCGTGCTCGAGGTTGGAGTTTATCTCGTGTATTCTGCCTTCGCGGATAAGTTTCTTGATACCAGCGGTAGCGATCATTATTTCAAACGCGGCTATGCGCCCTCCTCCGATGCGGGATAGCAGCGTCTGTGAAAATACAGCCTCAAGTACCTGGGACAATTGCGACCTGATTTGCTGCTGCTGGTCGCCGGGGAAAATATCTATCATGCGGTCGATTGACTGTGCAGCATCTATCGTGTGCATCGTACCCAGCACGAGATGACCTGTCTCTGCCGCCGTTATAGCCGTGCTGATAGTGTGCAAATCGCGCAGCTCTGCGATTACTATCACATCCAGGTCGTGGCGGAGCGCATTGACCAGGGCGGAGTGGAAGGAACGGGCGTCATTTCCCAGATCGCGCTGACGGATAATACACTTGTTGTTGCTGAACAGGAACTCGATGGGGTCTTCTATAGTGATAACGTTTCGTCTTTCGGTCTGGTTGAGATGATTGATCATGGCTGCAAGGGTGGTTGACTTGCCGCTTCCGGCCTGTCCCGTGATTAAAATAAGCCCTTTTTGCTTGAGGATGAGCTTCTTGCAAATTTGGGGCAACTGGAGTTCGTCGATAGACGGAATCCGGAACGGTACAAAACGGAAAGCAAGGCTGATTGAGCCTCGCTGCCGCAGAGCGTTGACGCGGAATCTGGCGAGCCCGGGGACGCTGTAGGCAAAATCCAACTGTAACTCTTTACGAAAGACCTCTTTTTGCTCCTCGTTTGTAATCTGTTCGAATATAACCGAAGCATCCTCCGGCGTGATCGGCGGCAGATGGTCCTGTGATACCAACTCGCCTTCGATGCGGAGTACCGGCGGGCTGGGCACTGTGATATGCAAATCGGAAGCGCCTTTGTCCACCATCAACTGGAGGAGTTCGTTTATATGCACGTTAAGAGCCCAGGCGCTTTTCATGCCTTCGACTGAGGATGTCTGTCGTTCGTACATTTTCGCCTCTTTCGCGTTTAGTATCAGGCGTATTCTCGAATTCGACCGTTCCTAATGATAAAACGATGAAGCCAGCGTTCCGTTACTGCCTGAACCTCCGATTCCGGGGGAAATAGACCAAAGTAAGGTTCGATTACCCTCAAGTACTTCCCAGTTAATACGCTCTTAATACAGAGTTTATTACGAAACGAATGCTGCGTTAATAACCGGTTAGTACCTTTGTGTGCGAACCTTGGTACTTTACTCATGTTCCTGCTGCTGCAAGTAGTCAACATTGCTTCAACAAAAGTTGTTATAGCTGCGCAAAGCTTGACTCTATTGCCTGCACTTTGATATAGTTGAAAAGGTTTGGCGACCAAAATCGACTTTAGAAGGAGTAACGATGGCTATCAAGAAAGTAGGCGTAGTAGGTTGCGGCATTATGGGCGGGGGTATCGCCCAGGTTTGCGCTCAATCCGGCTATCAGGTCACGGTGTCGGAGATTAACGATGAGCTTTTAAATAAGGGCTTGAAGGTTATCAGGGGCAATCTGGCGAAGAGCGTGGAAAAGGGCAAGCTGTCGAAAGAGGAAGAGGCAGCTATTGTGGGGAGGCTCAAGGGTATCACAAAGGTAGAGGATTTTGCCGATTGCGACATGGTAATCGAGGCTGCTACAGAAAACATGAATTTAAAGAAGAAAATCTTCGCTGACCTGGACAGGGTATGCCCGCCCGGCATAATCATGGGAACTAACACCTCTTGCCTGTCTGTCACCGATGTTGCGATGGCGACCAAGAGGCCGGACAAGGTACTCGGCATGCACTTCTTCAATCCTGTTCCTCTAATGAAGCTGCTCGAACTGGTAACCACTATAGTCTCCAGTCAGGAGACACTGGAAACTATGAAAGCGTTCGGGAAATCTCTGGGTAAGGTGGTCGTCGTAGCCAAGGATACACCTGCTTTCATAGCAAACCGTATCGGGGTGCCCATGTTCATAGAGGCGATGAAAGTGTACGAGGCAGGCTTGGCTACGAAAGAAGACATAGACAATGCCATGGTTTATGGCTTCAACCACCCCATGGGGCCACTGGCGCTGGCCGACCTGGTGGGGCTGGATACCCTGCTGTACGTATATGAATCGATGTATGCCGACTTTAAGGACCCCAAATGGGCGCCTCCGCTGCTGCTGAAGAAGATGGTTGCGGCAGGGCACCTGGGAAGGAAGACTGGCAAGGGATTCTACGATTACACCGGCAAGTAGCGGGGTAGCTGGTTATTGGTTTTGGGTTACGGGTGTATAGTTGACATAATGTTACAGGGCTGTAAAGCTGCCCGTGGAGAAACCTGCCCGAAGCTGTATTGAAGCTGATTAAGTGCCGCGTTTCTTATAATCGGGGCAGTACGTTGCGTTCGGTCTTGCCGGATTGCGGCAGGCGCTGCGCCAGTCCCAGGCACAGCTATCACAAAGGATGGTTTTCATACCAAGCGCCTGTTTGACCCGTATCTTGAGCTTATCGAACCAGTTGGGCTTCATATCTCTATTGTACTATTCCAATAGATAAATTCAAAATGCAAACTGCAATTTGTAAATTGTCATTTGGAATTTATCACCGGGAGGTGAAGAGTGCCTATTATCAGAATTGAGATGTGGCCGGGCAGGACCCACGCCCAGAAGGCGGAGCTGGCGCGGGTCATCACCGAAGCCATGGTAACCATAGCGCACACCACACCGGAGGCGACCATAGTGGTCTTTCAGGATGTCGCCAAGGAAAACTGGGCGCAGGGCGGCGTGCTGGCGTCCGACGCCAAGAAGTAAGCCCATAAACGGCTCCGCGGTCTTCACGTCCTTCGGCGGTTAAGGAAGAAACGGCAGAGCCTCTGTAATGCCCAAAAACGCCTCTGAAACGGGCATCCAGCCCATTTCCCCGTGCCGCGCCTGATTTTCACTTAGCCACTTTAAGCCCCCGGGCACTTTAAGGTACGGGGGCTTGTTTTATAGAAACTAATGGTCGCACTATAAATC
Source organism: Chloroflexota bacterium (assembly GCA_016865955.1). GTDB lineage: Bacteria > Chloroflexota > Dehalococcoidia > SZUA-161 > SZUA-161 > VGNW01. The sequence continues at coordinate 10,182 of VGNW01000071.1, forward strand.
T
>VGNW01000072.1 GCA_016865955.1 Chloroflexota bacterium
TCTACCAGCGTCTTGAGCAAGGATTGGTTGGTAAGCACGCAGCCACCCTCTCCCATCGTAATGTGATGCGCCGGATAAAAGCTCACCGTGGCAAGGTCGCCAAAAGTGCCTACCTTTCGACCATGAAATGTTGCTCCCACGGCATCACAGCAATCCTCGATAAGCCACAGGTTGTGCTTTCGCACAAATTTCATTACCGCATCCAGATCAAAGGGATTCCCCAGCATGTGAGCCAGAATCACAGCGCGGGTTTTTGTGGAATAAGCTTCTTCAAGTTGTGAAACATCCACGTTATATGTCGGTATCGCGACATCCAGGAATACCGGAACGAGTTGGTTCTGGACAACGGCGTTAACCGTCGTGGGGAAACCTGCTGCAACTGTGATAACCTCGTCGCCAGGTTTCAGGCTCCGCTCTCCCAGCTTCGGAGAGATGAGACAGGAAAGCGCAAGCAGATTGGCCGAAGAACCGGAATTAACCAGGATAGCATGATCCAGCCCGGAGAAGCGGGCAAACTCGCGCTCGAATTGTTCGGCAAAACGCCCTGTGGTAAGCCAGAAATCCAGAGCAGCCTCAACCAGGTGAGTCAACTCTTCCTCATCGAAGACTCGTCCTGCATACGGAACTGGTGACTTCCCCGACACGAAAGCAGGCTCAGGGAAAGCCGCAGCGTAATACTGCCGAACCAGTTCTGATATCTTCCCTCGAAGTGCGTCAGCCTTACTTTTCATCGGCGAAGAACTTCCTGTACCACCCGATTGTTTTATTCAGCCCTTCGTTCAGCGTAAACATCGGCTTCCACCCTAAAACCTTGCGCGCCTTTTTGGCATCAAGGTACTGGCGGAGGATTTCGTTGCTGGCCTCGTTGCGGATGACGGGCTTTAGTTTGGAGCCCATTAGCTTTAATATACGTTCCACGAGCTCCAGCACCGATAGTGGGGTCTCGTTGGAGAAATTGAATGCCTCACCGGCCAGTTCGACTTTCTGGGATAACTTCTGCGCCAGCAACAGATAGGCTTCGGCTGCATCCTCTATATAGAAATAATCGCGAATATATTGACCGTTAGAACGTATTACGGGTCTCTGACCACGCAGAACTGAGCGTATAGTCCCGGGTACAACGCGGTTCCAGTTCAAGTCGCCACCGCCGTAGAAGTTGCCACAGCGGGTAATCGCCACCGGCAGCTTCCAAGTGGTGGCATAGGATTGCGCAAGCAAATCAGCAGCAGACTTACTTACGTCATAGGGATAACGGCCTTGTAGCGGTGTGTCCTCATCGTAGGGCAACTGCTTCTGGTCGCCATAAGCTTTATCGGAAGAAGCCATCACAATACTGCGGACTTTCGGGCTTCTGCGACAGGCCTCAAGCAACGTCCATGTGCCGCGAATATTTGTGTCGAAAGTTGAGACAGGATTCCGGTTAGCTATGCCTACGATAGTCTGTGCGGCCAGGTGGAAAACGGCTTCAATTTCGTATTCGCCCAGTATTCTCTCCAATAACTCCTGGTCGCGAACGTCACCACGTACGATTTTCACCCGGTCAGCAAGCTCAGCACGAACCATCTCGCTTTGCGGGACCCAGTCACGCACAAGGCAAACGATATCTGCATCCAGTTCCAGTAAACGGCGTACTAGCCAGCCACCTAGTAGGCCGGTAGCGCCTGTTACTAATGTCGGACGGTCTTGCCAGAACGAAGTTTTCATTACCACACCTTCCATGGAGTTCGTCCGCTGTCCCACATCTCGTTGAGAAACTTGTAGTCGCGATAAGTATCCATCGCATAGAAGAAGCCCTCATGCTTATAAGCCATCAGTTGTCCTTCATGAGCAAGGCGTTCCAGTGGCTCACGCTCTAAGAAACAATCATCCCCAGACAAATAATCAAACACCCCACGGTTGAATACGAAAAAGCCCGCACTAACCCATTCCTCTACCTGGGGTTTCTCAGCAAAATGAAGCACAGCCGAGTTATTATCCATCGTAAGGATACCAAAACGTGAAAAGGGATGCACTGCTGTTAATGTAGCCAGACGCCCGTGCTGGCGATGAAAATCTACCAGTGCTCCAATGTCTATATCAGCAACTCCATCGCCGTAGGTCACCATGAAGGTGTCACCTCCAATATACTTTTCCACTCGCTTTATTCGTCCCCCGGTCATAGTCTCTAAGCCGGTGTCAGCTAGCGTAACATGGAAATCCTGTTCGCTATGAGCATCGTCGTAAGAAATAGAGTACCTCTGGCCCAGGCGAATAGTGAAATCGTTGCTCATCGCCTCATAATTCAAGAAATACTCCCTGATCATGTCGCCTCGATAGCCAAGGCAAAGCACAAAATCGCGGAAGCCATAGTGTGCATAGGTTTTCATTATATGCCATAGTATTGGTCGCCCTCCAACCGGGATAAGAGGCTTGGGACGGAACTCGGTCTCCTCATTTAAACGCATGCCACGGCCGCCGCACAGGATAACAACTTTCATCATTTGTTCCCCTTTTGCTGTAAATCGACGAGAGGCTCTAAATACTCTGTTCGCCATGCCAACTTGGGACGCACAACCCCTATCCAAATGCCTCCATATTCCTTTCGCATTACACCGGTGTCATGTACAGTAAAGGAAATTACCTCTCTTTCAAATACCTCAAAATTTACAGAATCGGTTAGCACGATTGCATTGATGCTGTAGCGGCCTTCATTCAGAAAATTGGCCGGTAACGTGCAAATCGAGCGATACATGCCCACTGGATAAGGTTTGTCAAACCATTCATCCTTTATAAGGTTAACTGAAGCAAGGTTAGAAGAGGCGAGCACATCGTAGCCCATTTTATCCAATAAGTGGATACTTGTATGAATCCGAGCACTTGGCATGAAATTCCAGAATTCAATCTCAATAGAGACATCTTTTTGAATATCCACTTCTGATGTTACCTTCCCATCAGATACAATTTTAACGGAATGGAGCCGAATTTTTTCGTTACCGGGCGCTGTGTTCGGAGAGTTCCAGATGCGTTCTCCTTGACCTTGCTGAGTTGTTTCAATATACTCGGCAACGATATCGCTTGATGGCCCATCATCGTATTTCCCCCCCGCAACTAGCAGAATTGCCCTTGGGCAGAGATTGATGACACTGGCTAAATTGTGGCTGACAAACAGCACCGTCCGCCCTTCTTGAGATGAGTTTTCCATTTTACCCAGGCATTTTTTCTGAAATGCGGCGTCCCCTACTGCCAGCACCTCATCCACGAGCAGGATGTCTGGGTCGAGGTGCGCTGCTACGGCAAAGCCGAGGCGCACGTGCATGCCGCTGGAGTAACGCTTTATCGGCGTGTCTATAAACTCCGCAAGCTCGGCGAAGGCTACTATCTCATCAAATTTGCGCTTTATCTCTTTGCGGCTCATGCCCATGATGGCGCCGTTCAGGTAGATGTTCTCCCGGCCCGTCAGTTCGGGGTGAAAGCCCGCCATTATCTCGATGAGCACGCCCAGCCTGCCTCTGACTTTGATTTTGCCGCGATTGGGTCTAGTGATGCCCGCAAGCATCCTCAGCAGCGTGGTCTTGCCCGACCCGTTGCGACCGATGATGCCTACTCTTTCCCCCGGCTTTACTTCGAAGCTGATATCCCGCAGCGCCCAGATGTGTTCGGTGTCTGCGTCTCTCTTTTTCTCTCCGCCGAAGTCGAGCAGCCTGCCCGTGAGGTTATAGAGGTCCTCACGCAGGGTGTGATAGCCTGTCTGACCCTTGCGGTACCGCTTCCAGACGTTTTCGACGATTATTGCGGAGTTCATGGTGATTGGTCTTTGGTTATTGGTTTTTGGTTGTTGGTTTTGGGTTCATGGTTATGGGTTTTGGGTTCATGGTCATGGGTTTTGGGTTGGTGGTTTTGAGTTTCTTTATGAATGAGTATAGCATTTTGCAAAGTCTGTTACCTTCATCTATCAACCCTTGCGCTCTTCCGTTATCGTTACACAACCCCAGACGATTGGCAAGTTCAAGGCATGTTATGACTTCGTTGGATGACCTGTACGCATAGACCAGGTATTTGGTGAACTCTCTATTGCTTTCGCAACCCGCACCTTCGGAAATGTTGAGTGGAATCGAGGTGGCAGCTCTTCTGATTTGCGATGCCATGTTGAACCTCTCCCCCTCGGGAAACACTGCCGAGAGCCGATATATTTCGGCAACATAGTCCATAGACCTCTGCCAGACCTCAAGATTCCGATAATCCTGCACCGTTCCCCCATACCAAGCAACCAATTACTAACAACTAATTGCCAAAAACTAATTACCAACTACCAACAACCCCTAAACAACGTCCGCCAGCGTCATTTCTATGCGTTTGAAATACCAGTAGCCCAGCACGAACAGCAATACCGCCCCGGCAGCGGCGACGCCCATATAGAAGCCGTCCGGCGCTATGCCTTTGACCAGAACGTTCCGGTAACTTTCTATTATACCGGTCATGGGGTTCAACATGTAGTATGTCCGGAATCGTTCGGGGACGAGGCTCAGCGGATAGATGATAGGTGTGGCATACAGCCAGAGCTGGATGACCAGAGGCAGTGCATACTTGACATCCCTGTAGTAGGCGTTCATCGCCGAGAAGATGAAGCATATACCCATGGTGAAGACCGTCTGAATTATGAGTACAGGTATGACATACAGTATGTTAACCGTGAAATCGACATGGTAGTAGAACATCATGCCCAGAAAGATAACTGCGGCGATGAGCAGGTCGAAAACGGCGGAGAGGATGGAGGATATGGGGAAAAACTCGCGCGGGAAATATATCTTTTTGATTAAGGCTGCATTTCCTTCCAGGCTGGGGATGGCGCTGTTGAGCGAGTTGGAGAAGAATGTCCAGAACATCAGGGCGCTGTAGGAGAAGATGGGGTAGGGCACGCCTTCGCTGGGCACTTTAAGCAGGGCGGAGAAAACGAGTGTGAACATCAGCATCAGAGCCAGCGGCTGAAGCACTGCCCAGGCAATGCCCAGAATGGACTGCTTATATCGTATCTGCAGACCGCGCAGAGTGAGCACCCAGAGCAGCTCACGGTAATTCCACAGCTCGCGCAGGCTGACGGGAATCCAGCCTGAGGAGGAACGGTAGACGGTAACCGGCGCTGACGCTGTTTTTTCTTGTTTTAGCTCATCCATGCCGAGATTCGCGTTAATTGAAACTCTCTGTTTGGCTGTCTATTATATCACAATTACCTGCTTCGGGCGCGAGCGTTTCTTGACCGAACCTCCAGTTTTTGGGAATCGGCAAATAACAACCTTACCGAGAGGCAACGAGAGGGTAAAAGGCTAGAGGATTGTGCCTCCGCATCGTGCCGGGGACACCGGCTTTTGAAGTTTGAAAGCAGTTATCGGTTTTTATAGACAGGCTTACGCTTTTCTTTGAAGGCTCTCATGCCTTCTTTGGCATCTTCCGTGCTGAATATAGGGCCACCTATTTCATCCTGTCTTCGCAGCGATTCCTCCTCCGGCACCGACTCATCGATCTCGCGAAGGGTGCGAGTGACGGCTCTCAGGGAAATAGGTGCATTTTCACAGAGCTGGTGGGCGATTTTCAATGCCTCTTCAAAGGCTTTACCCTTGGGAACTACCCGGTTGATGAGCCTCCATTCCAGCGCTTCCTGTGCGCTGATGCGGCGTCCCAGCAGGAGAATCTCGGCCGCAAGGCAGTAAGGGATTTGACGGCGCAACCGGATAGCAGAAGCCGACATGGGATAGAGGCCGCGAATGACCTCGGTTACTCCGAACACAGCATCCTCTGCGCCGACGCGTATATCGGTGCCCAGCAGAATCTCGGTGCCGCCAGCCAGAGCATAACCTTCGACTGCCAGGATAATCGGTTTGTTGGGGCGGTTCTCCCGCAAAAGCGCCTGCCAGTGTAAATTGGGCACATCTACCATCATCCGCTGAATTTCTGCTGCATCCTCGCCTGCCCCCGGCCCTACCTTCAAGTCCATGCCGGAGCAGAAGGTATCACCTTTGCCGGTCAGTACGCAACAATACAGGTCGTTATCCGTATCCAGAAGCCGCCATGCCTTATACATGCCGACCAGCATGGACGGGCTGAGTGCGTTTTTGGCTTCCGGCCGATTGAGAGTGACAATCAGAACATGGCCCTCCCTTTCGACGGTGCAGTTCTTGGTGCTGATATCCAATTGTTCAGCCATGCAATCCTCCTGCCCTAGCTTTTTTGGTATTCAACAAGAATTATTATCTAATATATAACTTGCTCGCCGGTTGTCAAGGTTCTCCAAGTGGCTGCACCTGTTCAACCAGCTTTCATTAGCTCGGTGCACAGCCTTTTCATCAAAGGGGCGCGACTCCAGTCTGTACCACTTCACCGGGGCATGCGATAAGAAAACATTGACAAAGTTCGATGATAATGATATAAACTCCTCACTCATTGGGCTTCACTTGGGATATTCTTCCTGGCTGATTCTCTCTCACTTACGTTTATTGCGCTGTTATCAGGAGGGTTCATGTTACGGGCATTGCCCCTGTTCTTTTGTTCATTGCTCAATCGCTGACACCGATGGTTTTTAAAGGCCGATATTAGAAAAATGAAAATCCTGCGAAAAGCATTTGATTAAGGAGGCTTTAATGTTAGGTATAACCTCTTACGGAGCTTATATACCGCTGCACCGCTTGAGCAGGACGGAACTCTTCAGGGCGTGGGCTGGCATAGGCATGCTCGGGATGTCCGTGCCGGGAGAGAAGGCGGTGGCGAGTTACGACGAAGACAGCGTGACCATGGCGGTGGAGGCGGTCATAGACTGCATGCGCGGTGTCGACCCCAAAAAGGTTGACGGTCTGTTCTTCGCTTCTACCACCTACCCCTATAGCGAGAAGCAAAGCTCAGCTATAGTGTCCGCAGCAGTTGACTTGAGGCGAGAGGTCAGGATTGCGGACTTCGCCGGCTCCTTGAGAGCAGGGACAATTGCCATGACCTCAGCCATAGATGCTCTCAAGGCAGATTCGGTGAATAACATCGTGGTAACTGCCTCCGATGCCCGGCTCGGAGCGCCATCCGGACTTATGGAGCAGGGTTTCGGTGACGGGGCTGCGGCGTTGCTGCTGGGAAGAGACAACGTTATTGCAAATATCCTGGGCAGCTACACAATTTATGACGAATTCTCCGGGGTCTGGCGTGCTCAGACCGATACCTTTGTGCGTTCCTGGGAGGACCGGATGGTGCTCGATACGGGTTACTCAGTCATTCTCCCCGAGGCTATCAACGGCGTGATGGATAAATGCGGTCTTAAGGCTAAAGACTTTACCAGGATCGTTTATGACTCCCCTCTCGATGTCAGAGCACATATCAGGTTGACCAAGACGCTGGGTTTCCCGCCGGAACGCGTGCAAGATACCATGTTTATGAACCTGGGCAATACCGGCACCGCCCAGGCGATGATGATGCTGATAGCGGCGTTAGAGGAAGCTAAAGAGGGGGATAAGATATTGTTCGCCAGCTATGGCAACGGTGCTGATGCCTTCGTTTTGGAGGTAACTAAAGAGATAGAAAAGGTAAGAGAACGGCGCGGAATAAAGGCGCATCTGGCATCTAAGAGGATGCTCACGAACTACGAAACATATCTGCGCTGGAGGGGGCTGATACCGATGGAGCCGGCGCAGCGTCCCGAGCTAACACCCACATCTATTTCGGCACTGCGGCGCGACCGCAAGGCAATCCTGCCCCTCTACGGGGTGAAATGCAAGAAGTGCGGCACTCCCGAGTACCGACCACCGGCGTGGGCTGGAGGAAGAGCGCCGGCGCGGATATGTGTGATATGCCAGGCTAAAGACCAGTTTGAGAGCTATAAATTCTCCGACAAGAAGGGGAAGCTGTTCAATTTCACCCACGACTATATAGCGACCACCCCCGACCCGCCGGCTACCAACATCATTATCGACTTCGACGGCGGGGGAAGGGGGATGTTCGATTTCACTGACCGCGACCCGGATACGGTAGCAGTAGGGATGTCCGTGGAGATGACCTTCAGGAAGCTTTTCTTCGACCGCGGCATACACAACTACTATTGGAAAGCCAGACCTGTGAGAATATAGGAGGGAACAGATGGCGGAAAGCATAAAGGATAAAGTTGCCGTAATCGGCGTGGGTTGTACCAACTTCGGCGAGCTGTGGGATAGAAGTGTTTCCGACTTGATAGTCGATGCCACCTTTGAAGCCGTCGAAGATGCGGGCATCGAGCTTAAGGACATCGATGCAGCCTGGATAGGACACTGGTGCGAAACATCGGGAATGACGGGACTTGGCCTGTCGGGAACCCTGGGTCTTCAGTATAAACCTGTTACCAGGGTTGAGAATGCCTGCGCCACCGGCTCCGATTGCCTGAGAAACGCTGCTTATGCAGTAGCCTGCGGTGTTTATGATAAAGTCCTGGTTGTGGGAGCAGAGAAATTGAAGGATATGGGAATCGCCGGCTTACCCAATCAGGTCCCTCTGGGTACTCCGAATCTGGTTACAGCTATCTCAGCTCCGGGATTGTTCGCCATGATGGCGACAAGCTACTTTCATCGTTACGGATTAAGCCCCCAGGAAGGTAAACGGATGCTATCTCACATACCGGTGAAGAGCCACCACAATGGAGCTATGAACCCTAAGGCTCATTTCCGCAGAGAGGTAACTCTGGAGCAGGTAATCAACTCTCCTATAATCGCCTGGCCGTTGGGCATTTTCGATTGCTGCGGCACCAGCGATGGTGCTGCCGCTGCCGTTCTGGTGCGTGCCAGCGAAGCTAAAAAGTTTCGGCCCGACCCCGTCTATATAAAGGCATTGCAGATTTGCGCTAATCCTGCAGACGGCGCCAGACGGAACGATTGCGATTTCACGCACATTGAGGCAACCTATCGTGCCGGGCAGGCAGCCTATAAAGAGGCAGGCATAAAGAATCCCAGGAAAGAGATAAGCATGGCTGAGGTCCACGACTGCTTCTCTATAAACGAGGCAATCGTCATGGAAGACCTTCAATTCAGCGCTAGGGGCAAGGTTAAAGATGACCTTGAATCGGGTTTTTTCACCTTGAATGGCTCGCTGCCGGTTCAAGCCAGCGGAGGATTGAAGTGTTTCGGACATCCCGTAGCCGCTACCGGGCTCAGGATGCTTTACGAAATGTGCAAGCAACTTCAGGGAAAATCGGGGCAGAGGCAGGTCAAGAACCCCAAACTCGGTCTCACCCAGAACATGGGCGGGCATCCTGCCGATAATGTCGTCTCGTGTGTCATCGTAGGGTTGTAATAAAGCTTCGAGGGACAGAGATGGACTATCGACTTACTCCCGAGCAAGAGGCACTGCGAAAAGAATTCCATGACTTCTTCAGAGAAGAGATGAAGAACGCCCCCCGAGAGTGGGATGCGTCTATCGATTCTATGTTTAACAATGATGAATGCTGGGAGTTCCATAAAAAGATGGCGAGGAAACTGGGGGCGAGGGGCTGGCTCTCCCGGGCATGGCCTAAGGAATACGGAGGACTTGACGCACCGCTTATCGAGCAGTTCATCTTCAGCGAGGCGATGGGCTATCACAGGGCGGCAGGGGTTGATATGCTGGGAGTAAACGTGCTTGCCCCCACTCTCATTGTGAGTGGAAACGAGGAGCAGAAGATGCAGCATCTGCCCCCCACGGCGCGAGGCGAAAGGTTCTGGTGTCAGTGCTGGAGCGAACCCAATGCCGGCTCTGATCTGGCATCACTGACCA
>VGNW01000073.1 GCA_016865955.1 Chloroflexota bacterium
TCCATTTCTTCTTTCTTGCTGCTCCCGATTTTGTCCTCGGTCCTGACGCCGACCCCGCGATAAGAAACATCGTCGGTGTAATTCAAAAGGTCGGACTGGAAATAGGCGGCAAGGTCATAGAGGTAAGAAAGAGATGCAGGGAAATAATTAAACTCATCGCCAGCAAGCCCTGTCATCCTGAAGGCGGACTGCCTGGCGGCGTGCCCAGAGGCATAACTGAGGAAGAGAGGAAGTGGATAAAGGAGACCGCTAATTTCTCCGTTGATTTCGCTCAGTTTGCCATGAAGCTGTTCAAGGATGTTGTCCTTGCCAACAAGAAGTATCTTGACCTCGTGCTCAGCGATAGCTATGGATTGAAAACCTACTATATGGGGCTGGTCGACGATAAGAAAAGGGTCAATTTCTATGAAGGCAAGCTGCGAGTTGTGAGCCCTTACGGAGGCGAGTTCGCTCTGTTCGACCCGCATGATTACATCAGCCATATAGGTGAGTGGGTTGAACCCTGGACATACATAAGACTGACCCATCTGAAGAAGGTGGGCTGGAGCGGGCTCATCGAGGGCGATAAGACATCTCTGTACCGTGTGGGTCCGCTAGCCCGGCTGAACGTAGCCGAGGGCATGGCGACTCCGCTGGCACAGAAGGAATACGAGCGAATGTACGATACGCTGGGCGGCAAACCCAGTCATCATACGCTTGCTTTCCATTGGGCAAGGTTGATTGAAGCCCTTCAAGCTGCGGAGGATATGCAGCGAATCGCTAATGACCCCATGCTGACCAGCAAAGATATACGCAATATGAATTTAAGGTTGAAGAGAGTCGGTATCGGTTGCGTGGAGGCAGCCAGAGGCACGCTGATTCATCATTATGAGACCGATGACCGCGGGCTGATTACAAGAGCGAACCTGATTGTGGCAACTCAACATAACGCAGCCCCGATGTGCGTTTCGGTGAAGAAGGCTGCTCAGGGCTTTGTAAAAGGTTCGGTGGTGAAAGAGGGGTTGCTCAACATGGTTGAGATGGCTTTCAGAGCCTATGACCCCTGCCTTGCCTGTGCCACTCACAGCCTGCCCGGACAGATGCCGCTTGAGATTAACATCAGAGACAAGAGGGGAGCGATAATAAAGACAATCGAAAGATAATAACCTCATCGGGTTGTGAATCTTCAGGGGGCACGGCGCAGCCGTGCCCCTTTTTAATTGCCCGGCATGGAATACCAGTAAATTTCGAAATAGAACCCATGTCTACACTTCCATTTCATTTGGATGTGCTTTATAATCCTACCCCTAATAAGAGGTGATGCAGATGTTGGTGGTTGCGTGTGTCAAGCAGGTGCCGGATACTACTCAGGTCAAAATCGATCCGGTCGCCGGCACACTTATCAGAGAGGGTGTGCCTTTCATTATGAACCCCTTCGATGCCCATGCATTGGAGGAAAGCCTCAGGCTTAAAGATAAGTACGGATTCCGCGTAGCAGTGATTTCAATGGGACCTCCCAATACCGAGGTTACGCTGAGAAAAGCCCTGGCGCTGGGTGCAGATGAGACTATACTTCTAAGCGATCGCGCCTTCGGCGGAGCTGATACTTTAGCTACAAGCTTGGTTTTAGCCGAAGCCATCAAGAAACTCGGGCAGAAAGAAGAAGTGGCTATGATTGTCTGCGGCAGGCAGACCATTGACGGAGATACAGCTCAGGTAGGGCCGGGCATTGCCACGCGCCTGGGATACGCGCAGCTTACCCTGGTAGACCGGATAGAGAATGTGGATTTGCAGGCTAGGAAGATAAAGGTGAGCAGGAGACTGGAGGGTCGCCATGAGATAGTGGAGGCTCCATTGCCAGCCTTGCTTGCGGTGATTCGTGAGATAAACCGTCCGCGTTATCCCACGGTGCCGATGCGATTGATGGCTGGGGATGCCACAGTGACATTGTGGGATAACAAAACCATGAGACTTAATCAGGAAACTATCGGACTTAAAGGCTCTGCTACGCAGGTGCGCAAAATCTTTTCGCCGGAAAGAGCCAGGGGAGAAATATTGGGCGATGGAGTCAACAATCCTCAGGAAGCTGCTAATTTGTTGGTGGACAAGCTGGTAGAAAAAGGCGTCATCTGCCTATAGTGGGTATCAGTTGAGGGCATATATACAGTGGAAGAAGAGAAAAAGATAAAAAAACCGCGTGGTATAGCCCGGCTCATCCCCGATAAGTGCATCGCTTGTGGAGCACGCTGTCAGGCTTCGTGCCCTAAAGATGCTATCGAGATGAATGACAAGGGCGAGCCGATCATTAATGTAGAGAAATGCATCGGCTGTCGCAAATGCGTCAAGGTTTGCCCTGCCGATGCTCTGGAGATGTATTACACCCCCGAGGAACAGAGAATACTGGCTGAAATAGCGGCACGCGCGAAGGGAACAGCGGACAAAGAGTTAAGCATTGATGAAGCGGCGACGCTTGCCGAGATTAAAGAATACAGGGGCGTATGGGTTTTTGTGGAGCATACCGGGGGCGAGCCTGCGGTTGTTTCCTGGGAGCTGCTGGGTGCCGGCGCCGCGTTAGCCATGACTCTGGACGTAGAGCTTTGCTCTGTGGTTATCGGCGATAAGGTGGAGGGACTTTGTCAGGAGTCGTTTGCCTATGGAGCTTCCAGGGTCTATTTGATAGACGACCCTGTGTTTCACCACTACCGCACCGAGCCTTATTACAAGGCTGTTTGTTACCTGGCGGACAAGTACAAGCCCGAGATTATATTGGTTGGCGCCACCGGCCTGGGAAGGGATCTTGCCGGTGCTGTAGCTACGAAACTGAGTACAGGCTTGACTGCAGATTGCACCGGCCTGGCTACTGACGACAGGGGTTTCTTGCTGCAGACACGTCCGGCATTTGGCGGCAATATCATGGCTACCATTTTGACAGAACGCACAAGGCCGCAAATGGCTACCGTACGGCCTCATGTGATGCCGTTGCCGGAGAGGGATGCTTCACGCAAGGGTGAGATTGTCCGCGAATCTATACAGCTAAGCGAAGAGGCTATTGCTACCAAGGTGCTGCAGGTAATAGAAGACATAAGAAAGGGATGGGAGTGTATCGACCTGGGAGAAGCTGAGGTGATAGTATCCGGCGGTAGGGGCATGGGCAGTTGGGAGAATTTTGTCATGCTGCAAAAACTGGCTGATGAGTTGAATGGTGTGGTGGGCTGTTCGCGAGCTGTCGTAGAGGCTGGCTGGATGCCAGCGGAACGCCAGGTCGGCCAAACAGGCAAGACAGTTAGACCGAAGCTTTACATCGCCTGCGGCATCAGCGGCGCTATCCAGCACCTTGTCGGGATGCAGGGTTCAGATATCATCATAGCTATCAATCAGGACAGGAAAGCGCCTATTTTCGAGGTTGCCACTTATGGAATTGTCGGTGATGTCTTTCAGATAGTGCCGGCCATTATAAATCGTATTAAGGAATTACGTGCCAGGGGACAGGTCGTAACATATAAAGACGTTTAGAATCAAACGAGGAATAATCTGTGTCGCTTAATCTAATTGTATTCATAGCTGTTTTTACGGTGGCTGCTGCACTTTTTGTCTGGAGCTGTTTCAGGCGCTTTCGCCTGATTTCCCTGGGTAAGCCCGAAAATCGCTTCAAGGATATCGGCAGGCGCATCAGAGGTGTGCTGTTTTACGCTTTCGGGCAGCGATGCACAGTTTCTCACGGATACCGTTTCGGTTTGAACCATCTCGTCCTTTTCTGGTGTTTCACCATTTTGTTTATTGCAAACGCTGAGTTCCTGCTGAACGGTCTGGCTGACGATATAAGCTTCTCGCGTTTACCTCACGGTGCATACTATGCCCTCTCCTGCATTTTTGACATTGTATCTGTGCTCGCTCTGCTCGCAGTATGCCTCGCGTTTATCCGCCGTTTATTCTTTCCTCCCACTTATATTCAGGCGCGCAGCCGTGATGCCTTCACCATTCTCGGGCTTATTGCCGTTTTGATGCTCGCCTTTTTCGGTCTGCATGCCAGCGAGATAGCTAAGGGCGATGAAACAGCAGCCAATTATATGCCCATATCCGAATTTGTGGCTTCTAATATCTTGTCGGGAGTCCCGGCAGGAAGTTTGGATAGCTGTATAGATGCCTTCTGGTGGATTCATGCTATAGCTTTGCTGGGATTCCTGAATTATCTTCCTTATAGCAAGCACATGCACATTCTTACCTCCATCCCCAATCTATTTTTCCGAAGTTTGACTAAGGTCAACACCCAAACCCGGGAGGAATTTAAGAAAGACAATGCCTTCGGTGTGGGACAAATAGACCAGTTCACATGGAAGGGCTTGTTTGACTCTTATTCCTGTACCGAGTGCGGACGCTGCTCGGATATGTGCCCTGCTACTAATACGGGCAAACTATTAAATCCGCGTCTGGTCATCCATGATATTAAGGTCAATTTGCTGAAAAACGGACCGTTACTCTTCGGTAAGAAGGAGGCTGTCTTACCGCTGATAGGGGGTGGTCAGGAGGGCAGCGTAGCAGACGAAGTTCTGTGGGCGTGCACTACCTGCGGAGCTTGCATGGAGGTGTGCCCGGTATTTATCGAGCATGTACCCAGGATTGTCGATATGCGCCGGAACCTGGTGGAGATGAAGGCAAAATTCCCCGAGGAGTTGCTGTCCTTTTTCGAGAACATAGAGCAGCGCAGCAATCCGTGGGGAATCGTGCCTGCAGAACGAATTAAATGGGCTGCGGATATAGATGTCAAACCTTTTGAGATAGATAAGACCGAATATTTGTTTTACGTCGGCTGTTTCGGCTCTTTCGATGCCCGCAGCCGGCGGGTGACTCTGGCTATCTCCCGGATTCTGAACGCAAGCGGCATTTCCTGGGGTATTCTGGGCAAAGATGAATTGTGCTGCGGCGATAGCCTGCGCCGCCTGGGCAATGAGTTCGTTTTCGACCGCATGGTCAGAGATAATGTCAAGATATTCAAAGAGAGGGGCGTTAAGAAGGTTATTACCGAGTGTCCCCATTGCTACAACACTCTGAAGAACGATTATCGCCAGTACGGAATGGAATTGGAGGTTATCCATCACACCGAGTTAATCTATGACCTGCTCAAAGCGGGTAAGCTGGTGCTGAATGGGAGCAAAGACACGGGTAATGTGGTGTTTCACGATTCCTGCTATCTGGGACGCTACAACGGGATTTACGAAGCTCCTCGTAGTGTCGTAGCTTCAGTTACCGGTCAGGCGCCTGCCGAAATGGAACGTCGCTATGATAAATCATTTTGCTGCGGCGCCGGGGGAGGGCGGATGTGGATGGAGGAAAGCACGGGGAAACGTATCAATGTGGCGCGTGTCGAGGAAGCCCTGAAAAAAGACCCCCGTACAATTTGTGTATGCTGTCCCTACTGTCTGACGATGTTTGCCGACGGGTTAAAGAACAAGAAAGCCGATGATAAAGTTCAGGTTTTAGACCTTGCTGAAATTGTAGCACAGGCACTGCGCTGATGTAGCTCTTAAATGTTTATATCGCCGAATTCATAAAGGATGATTGCTGCAGCCACCAGCCCGGCGGTTTCAGCACGCAGGGTTCGATGCCCCAGGCTCACCGGCATGATGCCGCGGCTGCGGGCAAGCTCTATTTCCTCGGCAGAAAATCCCCCTTCGGGGCCAGCGAAAATACTCACTTTGGCAACGTTTCGATTGCTCTTCAGGATATCGCCGATGCCTTGAATCGCCTCGCCCTCCCAGGGGATAAAGGACAGCCCGCTGGTCTGGTTGCAGGCACCGTTGAAAGTGGTTACATTCCGCAGGGCGGGCAGATTGCCCCGTTTCGATTGCTCCGCTGCCTCGACGATGATACTCTTCCAGCGGTCGAGTCTTTTACTATCCGGCTCGCCAGCCACGCACCGTTCGCAGAGCACGGGTACAAACTCAGATACACCGACCTCCGTGCATTTCTGGAGGACAAGCTCGAAGTTGCTGCCTTTGAGCAGCGCCTGGTACAGGGTAATCCTGGTTCGGGGCTCGCCGGCAGCTAGATTCCTGTTGAGCACTGCGCCTTCGATTTCATCGCTCTCTACGGACTTAAGCTCAACCTCGTATTCCCAGCCTGTGTCATCGAGGACAATTATCTGGGCGCCGGGACGCAGACGGAGCACCTTGCGCAGCCGGTGAACGAGCATCCCCGTAATAACGACGGTGCTGCGTGTAATCCAATCTTCGGGGACGAAAAAGCGATGAGAACTCATTAAAGGTTGCCGCCGAGGCTATCCTTAATCTTCTCGAAGAAGCCCTTTTCCTCTTGAGGAAGCTTTGCCTCACCCAGAGTCTTTGCCAGCTCTCTAACAAGTTTTTTCTGTTTCTCGTCCAGATTTGTCGGGGTGACTACATAAAGCCTGACCAATTGGTCGCCGCGCCCGGGACGTCGCAGATGGGGAACGCCCTTTTCTTTGAAGCGGAATACTTTCCCTGTCTGGCTGCCGGCGGGAATTTTAAGCGCGATTGGCCCGTCGACGGTAGGGATTTCCAGCTCATCTCCCAGCGTCGCCTGGGCGAAGTTTATCGGCAACTCGTAGAGAATGTCGTCGCCTTCTCTCTGGAAAAACTTGTGTTTGCGCACTGCCAGCGTGACATAAAGATTGCCCGGCGGGCCGCCCCGGCTGCCTGTATCGCCTTCGCCGCTCAATCTGACCTGAGTGCCTTCGTCAACGCCGGGCGGTATCTTGATGGCTATTTTGCGGGGAATACGCTCTCTACCCTGTCCGTTGCATCGGGGGCAGGGTTTGGCGATAATCCTTCCCTCGCCGTTGCACCGGCTGCAGGTGGTCACGTTTATGAATTGTCCGAAGATGCTGCGCTGAGTACGGCGCACCTCGCCGGTGCCGTTGCAGGCGGGGCACTTGGTCGGCTGGCTGCCCGGTTCGCTTCTCGTGCCGCTGCAGGCGGAGCATATCTCGGTGCGCACGACCTCCATCTCTTTATCGCAACCGAAAACCGCTTCCTCGAAAGATATGGCGAGCTTATAGCTCAAATCGGCGCCCGGCTGCGGTCCGGCGCGGCGGGCTGTACCTGTCGTCCCGCCGAAGAAGGCATCGAATATGTCCCCGAAGCCTCCGAAATCGAATCCCTCGAAACCGCGGCCGCCGAAGCCGTGAACCCCGGCATGGCCAAGGCGGTCGTAAGTAGCTCTCTTCTGGGGGTCGCAAAGTATCTCGTAAGCCTCTTTGCATTCCTTGAATTTCTCCTCAGCGCCATCCTCGCGGTTGCGGTCGGGATGGTATTGAAACGCCAATTTGCGGAAAGCCTTTTTTATATCATCGTCCGAGGCGTTCCTGTCCACGCCGAGCACTTCGTAGTAATCCCTTTTACTTGCCATAAGTCATCCAGCCTCGTTTTACACCATCCAAATATTATAGCCTACAGGAGAACCCAGTACAAGTTCAATTTGAGAGGAGATTGTTGACTCGCAATCATCGGGGGGCTAGAATTTTAATTGTATGATAGAGAATACGCAGATACTCCGAGGGAAGAAAGTAATATTGCGTGAAAAGCGGCTCAGCGACGCCTCTAATGACTACGAGTGGAGGTCAGACCCCGAGCTTGCGCACTATGATGCAGCGCTGCCCCTGAAATTGACCTTTCGCGAATTCATGCTCTATTACTCCGAGCAGTTGCGGCAGTTCCACGAAGACCGGCGCTGGTTTGCTATAGATAACATTGAGGGCACTCATATCGGGAACTGCATGTATTACGATGTGGACTGGCTGAGGAGACAGGCAAAGGTGGGCATCATAATCGGAGACCGCCAATACTGGGGCATGGGTTACGGCACGGACGCTGTAATGACCCTGGTGTCACATGTGTTTAAAGAGTTGGGGCTGGAGAGGGTCTATCTCGATACTCTGGACTGGAACTCTAGGGCGCAGCACTGTTTCCGGAAATGCGGCTTTGTAATCTGCGGCAACATGACCAGCAAAGGGAAAAACTTCGTAATCATGGAGCTGCACCGGGGCTGGCTCAAGCCCCCTGGGACGGTCAACCCGGATGACACGCAGGGGTCTCATGCTACTTGACTGTCTGGATATTTGCAGGGTATACTACTCCCACTATCTTCGGGGTGGTGAACGATGAAAGCATCATGTGCTCAAGAGGACCTGAGTAAAGGTTTGGCAGTGGTGGGGAGGGCAGTGGCGACACGAGCCGTCCTGCCCATAACCAATAATGTTTTGATAGCGACGGAGGGCAACCGGCTCAAGCTGGCGGCGACCAATCTGGAGATCGCTACCAGTTGCTGGATTCCCGGCACGATAGAGAAAGAAGGTTCTATCACCATTCCTGCGAAGCTGGTCACGGATTTCGTCAACTCCCTACCCAGCGGTCGTGTCGATATGTCCCTGTCAACTCGCACCAAGAGCCTTGAGTTGAAATGCGCCCGTCACGAGGCGCATATCAGCGGGTTGGATGCCGCCGATTTCCCCGCCATCCCCAAGATTGCCGAGGGTACTACCGTCAAGGTTAAGCCCGCCGATTTAAGGCTGGCGATAAGCCAGGTGGTGTTTGCCGCAGCCTCAGAAGAGTCGCGACCCGTGCTCACCGGCGTGCAGGCTGAGTTCGAGGATAAACATCTTACCTTGGCAGCCGCAGACGGCTTCCGGCTGGCGGTGCACAAGGTGGCTCTGGCATCGTCTGTCGGAGCTAAAATGGCGGTCATTATCCCGGCGCGTTCTCTCAACGAGTTGAACCGCCTCATCGGCGATGAAGAGCCTGTAGAGCTTACCGTCAATCCTCAGAAGACGCAGGTGCTGTGCAAACTGAAGAACATCGAAATGGTCTCCCAGCTTATACAGGGAACTTTCCCCAACTACTCCCAACTGATACCCAAGAGCTACAATACCAGAGCTGTGCTTAAGCTCTCTGAATTCTTACGCGCGACCAAGAGCGCCTCGATTTTTGCCAGGGACGGCAGCGGGATAGTACGCCTCCAGATAATGCCCAGGGATGGCAAAGGCAAGATAGCCGTCTCAGCGCGCGCCGAAGAAATCGGAGATAACGTGGGTGAGGTGGATGCTGTTGTGGAGGGAGAGGAATCCAAGATTGCCTTCAACAGCAAATATCTCACGGATGTGCTGAGCGTCCTCACCAAGGACGAGGTAGCTCTGGAGACTACGACATCCTCCAGCCCGGGCGTAATCCGCCCCGTGGGCGACGACAAGTACATTCACGTCGTAATGCCCATGTTTGTGCAGTGGTAGGCCCCTGAAGCTGCTTTAGGTTCAAGAACCACCACTAACTGTGACCTCTATACTTGCTGGACTCTGTCCGAAAGCATTCCCTGCTGGCAGCTACCTGTTGACACACCTCGGGGCTTGCGCTAATATCCTTTCAATTTCAAGTGCAACCAGGGTGCAGATTGGGGGGTGTCAGATGCAAGGGAAGAAGCATGAGTTCGTAGTAGTTGGCTCAGGAGCAGGCGGGGCTACACTGGCAAGACAGCTTGCCAAGAAGGGTAAGCAGGTGCTGGTCGTAGAAAGAGGTAGATACGAGGAGAAGATCGGAACAGTCCGAGACTGCATACGCTACTATGACGGCAATAGATTGACAATGGGGTTTGCAAGG
>VGNW01000074.1 GCA_016865955.1 Chloroflexota bacterium
ACGGTATTTGCAAGTCGAGGGGAAGCGTAGGGGCACGGCGTTCCGCCGTGCCCCTCAAATCAAAATACTCTGTATTTAATTGGTGGGTCTCATTTCATTCTACCCACCCTACAAACTGCTGCGACCTGCGTGAGACAAACCTTGGATAGTGGTTTTGTTATGACCGGCAGTATGGGATCGAGAGTTGGCAAACATGACATAACAAGTGATGCATTTCTCATAAAAGTCGATTCCAATGGGAATACGTTATGGGATTTGCATTTTGGAGGATCTGGTTATGATGGAGGCACATCTCTCGTTCAAACTACAGATGGAAGCTATGTAATAACAGGATATACATCTCATAAGATTTCAGGACTTGCAGGACTTGGTTGTGCAAAAATGGATTCGACAACTGATCAAAATCTCTTTCTGGTAAAATTTGCGCGTAACGAATAATTACATGGTTGGTGGACTTCTATTGTGGCGCTATGTAGAATCAAAAAAACATGAGTAAGAGGTCAAATTACATAAACCAGTTGCATCACATTACCACATGCCTGAGTCAATGCCGTTGGTGTTATGTAATGCTTGCCTGATAGTTGTCTTGAAAATCTACTCAGATAATGATAAAGAAGACGCCTACACATACGTTACGTGCATTTCAAAGCCACATATCAAGGCGCAGACATCAAGGTTTATCTAGACCAGAGCGTACTCCCCACTGGACAAACATGTGGATCTGCTTTTTGTTAGAACGGAGGCTTGAATCGGACTCTGAACAGGCCCTTCACATCTTCCCAGGCAGTCTTGGCTACTTTGACTGTGGTGCCCGCGTCCTCCAGCCACTCGACAGGCACTTCTTTGACACGATAGCCTTTTTTCTCCGCCAGCAGCAGAAGCTCGGTATCGAAGAACCACGCCTGATCTTTGATATGGGGAACAATCTCCTGCACAACCTCCCGCTTCACAGCCTTGAAGCCGCACTGGGCATCGTGGAAGCCGGGACAGAACATCAACTTGATTAACAGATTATAGGCACGAGAGGTGAACTCACGCTTCGGACTGCGTGTAACCTTTGCGCCGCGTATCAGTCGAGAGCCTATGGCTACGCCGTAGCCTTCGTCCAGGGCTTTGATCAGCGGCGGGAAGGCATCAAGCTTGGTGGAGAGGTCTACATCCATGTAGGACACCACATCAGCCTTGCTCTCCAGCCAGGCTTTCCTCAAAGCGCGCCCCCGTCCCTTCTGGTCCAGATGCACGTAGGTTACGCGGGGATATTGCTGCGACAGAGCCTGCGCTACAGCCAGCGTCTTATCGGTAGAGCCGTTATCGGCGATAACTATCTGCCACTGATGGGGAAGGTGCTCATTCAGGAAATCCCACAGCGTAGCTATGCACTTGGGCAGGTCTTTCTCCTCGTTATACGCCGGGATTACCACATCAACGCTGGTCATAATTTAAATACCTGCAAAGACACACAGAGTTCTAATGCTTGAAATGTCGAATGCCTGTGAACAGCATCGCCATCTTGTACTTGTTCGCTACCTTAATCGCTTCCTCGTCCCTTACCGAGCCTCCGGGCTGTACTATGGCGGTGACCCCGCCTTTCGCCGCCAGCTCCACCCCGTCGGGGAAAGGGAAAAAGGCATCGGAGCCGAGCACACTGCCCTGGCTGCGCTCCCCCGCCTTATCCAGCGCTATCTTCACGCTGACCACCCTGCTAGGCTGTCCCGCGCCCATTCCTACAATCATAGCGTCCTTCACCAGCACTATGGCGTTCGATTTAATATGCTTCACTGCTTTCCAGGCAAACGACAGGTCCGCCAGCTCCTTCTCCGTCGGCTTGCGCTCGGTAACACTGCGCCAGCTCGATGTGCCCTCAGCCAGTGTATCCGGCGTCTGCACCAGCAGGCCGCCGCTGACCCGTCGGAGGTCCAGCGATGCCGTCTTGGCTTTGCCCTTCTGTGAAGCCATGGCGAGTATGCGCACATCCTTCTTTTGTTTGAGCAGTTCCAGCGCCTTTTCCTCGTAGTCAGGTGCAATTATCACCTCATAGAATGTCTTGCTCATCTCCTGCGCCGTCTTGAGGTCAACCGGTCTGTTCAGTGCGACTATGCCGCCGAAGGCAGCCACAGTATCGCCTTCGAAAGCATGACGGTAAGCCTCTGTCAGGTCTTTATGGGATGCCAGCCCGCAGGGATTGGTATGCTTGATCACGGACACAGCAGGAGCCTCGAAATCGCTGGCTGCGTTCCAGGCAGCATCGGCATCGAGTATGTTGTTGAAGGAAAGCTCTTTGCCCCAGAGCTGCTTTGCCGAGCTTACGCCTGCCGCCACCCCACCCGCTATTTCCTCAGAGTAAAAGGCAGCCTTTTGATGCGGGTTTTCCCCGTATCTCAGGTCGTACTTCTTCTTCAGGGCGATGGTAATCTCATTAGCGAACCCGTCTTCATCGCTGCGGAGGTATTGAGCTATGGCAGTATCGTAGGCAGCGACATGCTGAAACGCCTTTTGCGCCAGCCTCTTCCTGTCATCCAGCTCTGCCTTGCCGCCAGACAGCTTGTCCAGCACCGCCTTGTAGTCCGCGGGGTCAACCACAACCAGCACATGAGGGAAGTTCTTGGCTGCCGCCCGTATCATCGTAGGCCCGCCGATGTCTATATTCTCCAGCGCCTCATCCAGGCTTACATTAGGTTTGGCTACGGTCTCTTTGAAGGGATAGAGGTTGACCGCTACGAGGTCGATAAGCCCTATCTTATTCTTCTCCAGTTCAGCCATATGGGTGGGAAGATTACGCTTCGCCAGTATGCCGCCATGCACAGCAGGATGCAGCGTCTTCACGCGACCGTCCAGAATCTCAGGGAAACCAGTGATATCGCTGACGCTTTTCACCTTCACACCGGCATCTACCAGGGCTTTTTTGGTGCCGCCGGTGCTGAATATCTCAAAACCGAGCTTGCCGAGACCCTTGGCGAACTCGACCAGACCGCTCTTATCGGAAACGCTCAATATGGCACGCAAAATACGACTCCTTTTTCAGATTTCCAAGCGGATTTAAAGACCGTCCCTGAATTACAATGAACCTCAGGCTATGATTACCCGTTCCTCTCCGCGCACCCGTATCACCTCGCCGATGCGCCGGGCAGATGGAACGGCAGCCTTGATTTTGTCGACATTGGCAGGGGAACAGACCACCAGCATGCCCACGCCCATATTGAAGACGCGGTACATCTCTTTCTCATCGACATTGCCCTTTTTCTGAATCAGGGCGAATATGGGCGGCACTTTCCACGACCTTTTATTTATCTCAGCACCAAGCCCCTTGGGGAAAATACGGGGCAGATTGCCCGGAATCCCGCCTCCCGTAATATGAGCCAGCCCCTTTATCAGGGGCAGAGACGACTTGAGCACAGGATAGTAGCAAATATGCGGTTCGAGGAGCGCCTCGCCCAGAGTGCATCCGAGCTCGGTATAATAGGTTTCCAGCTTGTCCAGCTTCGTGCCGAAGATTTTCCGTGCCAGCGAGTACCCATTGGTATGCAGCCCGTTGGAAGGAAGCCCCAGTATAGTATCGCCAGCCACGATTGTCCTGCCTGTGACGACCTTGCTTCTTTCCACCACGCCCACTATGAATCCCGCCAAATCGTAATCTCCGGGAACATACATCCCCGGCATCTCAGCCGTCTCGCCGCCTATGAGCGAGCACCCGGCATCGGTACAAGCCCGCGCCAGTCCACCGACTATGCTCTCTACCTGCTCGGGGACAAGCTTACCCATAGCGATGTAATCGAGAAAGAAGAGAGGTTCAGCCCCGCAGGTGGAAATATCGTTTATGCAGTGATTGACCAGGTCTATACCCACAGTGTCATGCTTGTTAAGCACGATAGCGAGCTTGAGCTTGGTGCCTACCCCGTCGACGCTGGTCACCAGTACCGGCTCTTTGTAACCCTTGAGCTGGAAAAGACCGGCGAAGAGACCTATATCCGTCAGGACCTCGGGGCGAAAGGTAGTACGGACCTTCTTTTTGATGAGCTCCTTCGCCCTGTCGGCAGCGTTTATATCTACGCCGGCTGCGGCATAAGTCTCAGGCGCTTTTTTCGTCTTACGTTTCACTGACAGTACTCTTCCTTAGTCGAGGATTGAAAACAGGCAAAGGGACTATTTGCCGTCTATTCTCTCACAAAATTCTCTGTCCTGTCCAGTGACAGTATGCGTTTCCAGAGCCAGCTTGTCCATCTCGAGCTGGACGGGCACAGGATAGCTGCCGGTGAAACATGCCAGACAGAAGGTGTCCCTGGGTAAATCGACAGCCTTGATTAAGCCATCCACACTGAGATAGCCCAGAGAATCGGCTCCTATGGATTTGGCAATCTCAGGGATGGTCATTCTGGCAGCGATAAGTTCCCCCCGCGTAGCCATATCCACCCCGAAGAAGCAGGGATAACGAATAGGGGGAGCGCAGATGCACATATGCACCTCTTTAGCGCCTGCCCTGCGCAACAGGTTTATCACCTGAGGCGTAGTCGTCCCGCGCACAATGCTGTCATCGACCACGACAAGGCGTCTTCCCGAGATAATCTCCGACATGGGATTGAATTTGAGCTTTACGCCGAGGTCGCGCAAGCGCTGTTCCGGCTCAATGAAGGTACGACCCACGTAGCGATTCTTGAGCAGTGCTTCGGTATAGGGCACGCCCGAAGCCAGAGAGTAACCGATGCCGGCGGCAGTTGCAGAGTCGGGCACGCCGATGACGAGGTCAGCCTCTCTGGGGTATTCTTTTGCCAACTGTTCACCCATAGCCCAGCGTGCCTGATAGATACGGCGTTCGTTAATCAAGCTGTCGGGACGGGCAAAATATATGTACTCAAAAATGCAAAGCGCCCTTTTCTCTGCCTTGCCGCCCTTGAAGCTGTGTATCCCCGCGCTATCCACCATAACCACCTCGCCCGGTTTGACCTCACGGATGAAATCTGCGCCGAGGTGGTCCAGAGCACAGCTCTCCGAAGCCAGCACCCAGCTTCCGTTGCCGTTGAGTGAGCCCAGGCATAGAGGGCGCACTCCCATAGGGTCGCGCACACCGAGCAGCTTATCCCTGGTCATAATCACCAGGCTATAAGCCCCCTGAAGCCTGCCCATAGCATGCTTTATCTTGTCTATCAGATTCTTGCCGGGGGAGGAAGCTATCAGATAAGCGATGATTTCAGAGTCGGTTGTTGTCTTAAAAATGTAGCCGCTATCCTCCAGTTGTCGGCGCAGGTTCTCGGCATTGACTATGTTGCCGTTGTGAGCGAGCGCAATCTCTCCCAGAGGGCTGCTGACAACCAGAGGCTGCGCATTGAACTTGCGGCTTGAACCTGTGGTGGAATAGCGGTTATGCCCGATAGCGATGTTGCCTCTCAACTGGTCCAGAGCCGCTTCATTGAACACCTGAGACACCAGTCCCATAGCTGCGTGCAGACGGATTTTACTACCGTCGGCGGTTGCTATGCCGGAGCTTTCCTGGCCTCGATGCTGCAAAGCATAGAGGCCAAAAAAAGTGAGTCGTGCCACCTCTTCGCCTGGTGCATACACCCCGAAGATGCCGCAAGACTCCTTCAAGCTAGCTCCCATCATATCAGGAAGCTGTTCCATATTTTCCTCTGCACCTTGATTATAGTCCCAATATATTTAAGAATCAATGATATGAGAAGTTGAAGCAGGTGAGTTTTGACCGCCACGCAAATGGAACGTTATCGCGCACCCCGAAATCCGGTAAAAGAGATTGCATAAGAACACGAGACCGCTCTATACTAATAGCCTATGAATCGCTCCACCTCTATGCAGTCCCCTTTGCCCGACCCGAACGGCGTCATCGTGACCGGCGGGATTACCGCCAACGCCCTGGGGGTAATACGGAGCTTCGGACGGCGCGGTATCCCCGTCGTTTACATCGATTCAGACCCGGCATCTATTGCCCGACATTCCCGATATATCGAGAAACGCTTAACCTGCAAAGAGACGAACGATTCGGAGAGCGCCTTTATCAAGCTTCTGAAAGACTTCGGCAGGCAAGGTGGACAGGGAATGATAGTCATTCCCGTGGGAGACGAGGCTGTTCTGGCTCTCTCCAAACACAAAAATGAGCTGGAGGCTTTTTATCATCTTCCAGTGCCCGAGTATGAGATTGCGCAGAAGCTGGTAAATAAGGGGCTCTTCTATCGTATGCTGAACGAGATGCACCTTCCGCACCCTAAAACGTTTTTCCCCCGGAGTTCGACCGAACTGGTGTCAATGGGGAAGCAAGTGGCTTATCCTTACATAATCAAGCCGGCTTTCTCCATACCTTTCCAGCGTGAATTCGGGGGAAAGGTATTTCATATAAAGTCGCCTCGAGACCTCGACGTTGCGGCTGCCCGATTGAAAGACAAAAACATGGAGGTCATGATACAGGAGATAATAC
Source organism: Chloroflexota bacterium (assembly GCA_016865955.1). Taxonomy (GTDB): domain Bacteria; phylum Chloroflexota; class Dehalococcoidia; order SZUA-161; family SZUA-161; genus VGNW01. The sequence continues at coordinate 6,422 of VGNW01000074.1, forward strand.
CCGGCAGGGAGATATACTCATTTCTCACATATTTCAACAGGCTGTCCGAGCCGCTGGCAATCTGCGGCTGGGATAAAATACGGCAATACCCTCTTGACTTCGGCTTCGGTACATTCTGCAAGAGCAACTGGAGACCGGATGCGGCTGAGGATTCCCTCCGATTGCTGCGGACGATGGGATATTATGGTTTAGCCGAGATTGAGGTAAAAAAGGACCCGGGGGATAATGAATATAAAATAATCGAGATAAACGCGCGTACCTCGCTGCAAAATACTCTGGCAGAGGCATGTGGCGCGGACATCGGGTATGCGGCTTACCTTGATGCCGGTGGACAAGTTGCGCAGCAATCAACATCTTTCCGCAATAACATCTTATGGACAGACGATTTTCCTGACATGGTTTCTTTCCTCTGCCACTTGATTCGGAGAGACATCGGTAAGAGCGAGACTATCGACTCACTCAACCCGAGAAAAGTACATGCGGTAGCAGCATGGGATGACCCGTTGCCGCTCTTCTTTCAGCTCACCAGCCTGAGCTTGCGTGCCTTTCGCTTGATACTCAATAAACTGAATCCTCGCTCCACGTCAAAATTGTAACCTGCGCTGCCAGCATTATGCGTTGACACTGACGGGCGATTACCAGTAAAATGCAAGCGACGTCCTGCGGGGAAGCACACGGGGTTCACAAGGTATCTTCATGCATTTCACCATCGATATCGACACCGGCGGCACCTTCACTGATGGCTTCATCACCGCAGGCGACAGATTCGAGCTGGTCAGGGTCGATACCACACCTCACGATCTGACGGTTTGCCTCATCAACTGCATCGACGAGGCTGCCCGGAGATTCCAGCTCAGTACACAGGAATTGCTGTCGCGAACGGCGATTATACGATACTCCACCACCGTCGGCACCAACGCCCTCCTCCAGAAGAAGGGACCCAAGCTGGGACTCATCGTCACCGAGGGTTACGCCGACTCCCTGTATGCAGCCACCGTCAAAGACAGTGATTCCAATGCGGACGATTTGATGTCCGCCATCGTCCTCCCCGGCATGAGGGTCGGGCTTAAAGAGCAGATAGACGGCAGGGGCAAGGTGATTCAAAGCCTCGATAAAGAGAGCGTGCGACAGGCTGTGGAACACCTGCTGGATTCAGGCGCTCGCAGCATAGTCATCAGCCTTAAAAATTCGGCGATAAACGCCGCACATGAACAGAGCGCCAGGGCAATCATTGACAGCGAATACCCCCGCCACTATCTCGGCTCGGTGCGAGTGCTTCCCGCAAGCGCCGTCACCTCGCACCACGACGACTATGTACGCACCTGCACGGCAGCGCTGAACGCTTATATCCATCGCGACATGGTGCGCTATCTGTACCGCGCCGATGAACTGTTGCGACAACGCGGATACCGCAAGCCGCTGCTGGTAGTTCATTCCAGCGGCGGCGCCGCCAGGGTCGCCAAGACCACTGCGCTCAATACGTATAACTCGGGACCGGCGGCAGGGTTCATCGGCTGCGGCAAGATTGCCGGTGAGCTATATGCAATAAACGACTTCGTCTCGGTTGATGTCGGAGGCACCAGCGTGGATATCGGTGTGTGCCGCGGCGGCAAAGTCGCCGCTGACAGAGAGCCGCTTGTAGAGGGAGTCCGCATCGGCATGCCCATGATTACCCTGGGCACAGCGGGAGGCGGAGGCGGCTCCATAGCCAGAGTAGATTTCGACTCTAAGAGCATCAAGGTTGGCCCCGAGAGCGCCGGGGCACTGCCGGGGCCGGTGGCGTATGATTTGGGCGGTATGGAACCTACGGTCACCGACGCGGACTTGGTGCTGGGCTATCTCGACCCCGATTACTTCCTGGGCGGCAAGAAGAAGCTGAACAAGGATAAATCGGTTGCCGCCATAAACGATTTCATCGCCGGCAGCCTGGGCATCCCGGTGGAGGAAGCAGCATGGAGGATTGTTCAGTCCAGCGAGTATGATGTATCGCAGCAAATCCGGGAGAATATCGAAGGCAAGGGATTGAAACCCGAGAAGCTTACCTTGTTCGCCTTCGGCGGCGGCGGCGGCACGCGCTGCTGCGGCTATGCCTCCCGCCTGGGCATCTCGAAAATTATCGTCTTCCCCTTCAATGCAGCAGGGAGTGCCTTCGGCGCCTCCACTATGAATATTATGCACCCCTATGAGAGACCGCTTCGCATCACGCTCAGAAACAGATCCGGCGCTTATCCGGTTGCAGAATGGCAGCCGTTCAGCAGGGCTGTTGCCGAAATGGTCGGCAGCGCCCGGCGAGATATGAGAGGCGAAGGCTTTGCGCCTGAGCAACTCGTATTTACACTCGAACTGGGCATGAACGGCGCTCACGGACCTCGCTTCGTGGAATCGCCCTTAATTCATCTGGAGCGCGAGGAAGAGGCGAAAAAGCTGGCTGGGCTTTATACCTCAAGCTCGGACGGCGATTCGGGCGAGCTGATAATCGAAAGCGTAACATTGAAAGCAATATGCCCCACGCGTCATTACGAGCTGCGCAAGTACACCGACGAAGGTGTTGACGCGTCTAAAGCTCGAAAAGGCGTAAGGAATGTTTACTGGGGCAAGGGATTCGTCAACACACCGATTTACGAGCGCGACCTGCTTAAGTGCGGCAACTGCGTAAAGGGACCGGCTATTATCGAGTCGCCCGACACTACCTATGTTGTTCCTCCGAACTGGGGCTACAGGGTGGACAAATACCTCAACGGTATACTGGAGGTGAGCCCGTGAAGGTCAGAATCACGGAGTATCTTGATATAGATTTGAACAAGGAGCTGTGGTGCTGCCATAAATGCGGCAGAGAGCTCGGGGCAGCGCGGGAGAACTACAAGCACTTCACGCTGGTCTACGAACGTGACCCGCACGAGATTCACAAGCCCTATGTCCCTCTAGAATCGAGTCCTGTGGGGCATAACACCAGTCCCGACCCCGAGTGGTGCCGCATACTGGAGTTCTACTGCCCCGACTGCGCCACCATGTTCGAAGTGGAGTACCTGCCCCTAGGACATCCACCCACGCACGATATCGAACTTGATATAGACGCCCTTAAAATTAAGCACAAAATGCAAATTGAGAAATGAAGAGACCGTTTAGCAACTTGAGAAAAAATCCCTTAAAAAATGGGAGAGGGTAT
>VGNW01000075.1 GCA_016865955.1 Chloroflexota bacterium
AATCGAAGAGATATGCGAGTATGAGAAATCATCGAGTTCCTCCCCGAAGAACCCTTTCCTGTACTTGATGATGCGCTTGTTGGTAGCGTAAAAATCGCCCGACCGGGTCAGGATATTCTCGCCCGGTATCAGGTGTCTTTCGATGGATATCGACTTATCCTTTGTTTCTTGTGTTGCCATCTGCTTTAATAATCGAATCCCGCGCGCGCCTTAACTCCATCATCGAAGGGATGCTTAATTGCTACCATCTCGGTTACCAAGTCGGCTTGCTTCACCACTCTGGGGTCGGCATAGCGGCCCGTGAGGATAAGCTCGACTTGCTCGGGTTTATCCGCTATCAGCTTTACTATGTCCTCCACTTGAATAAGTCCCCACGCGGCTGCCACATTTACTTCATCGAGAACGACAAGGTCGTATTTGCCGCTCAACATCGCCTCCCGACCCGCATTAAGTGCCCTGGCCGCCTCTTTCCTGTCCTCCTCTTTAACGTTACGGGGGTCGACAAAGTCCAGGCTGCCGAAAACAGTGAAATCTACGTTGGAAAACCGCGACAGGCTTTTCTGCTCTCCGTAAGGGAATTTGCCTTTCATAAAGAAGATAATGCGGATTTTTAAATCGTGTCCCAGGGCACGGAGCACTATGCCCATCGCCGCCGAGGTCTTGCCTTTTCCGTTGCCGGTAAAGACCTCAACCAGCCCTTTTCTCGGAGATGCTTTCGGTTTCTTGTCAGCCATCAGTCTGATATCGGTTCGTTCTCGCCGCTGCGGGGGCGACCTTAACTTTAACAAGTGAAGCTCTTATTGTCAAGGAAGCAAGAGCGCGGTAATACTCCCGTAAGACTTATATCAGGAATTCCTGATGTTAGCCATCAAATTTATTTGACACAAAATTGGTAATGTTTTAATATATTTGTGTTTGTGCCTTTCGGCAGAGAATAAATCAATCGTGAACAAAGAGGAGGTGCTTAATGGCGCAAAGGGTCGGCATAGTAGCCGTAGCCCAGACAAAATACGAGGAGAAGCCATCGCAACACGTCGGCGAGCTCATGTATGAGGTAAGTCGTGACGTAATGAAACAAACTGGACTGGAGTTCAAATCAGACGGCACCGGCATAGACATGACGCTAGCGGCGGCTTATGACCAGTTCAGCGGACCGGCAGGCCTATACATGTTTCTCGGATACATAGTGGGTGCCTGGCAAAGAGAAGACGAAAGGGTGACATCGGATGGTTCATTAGCTGTATACTATGGCGCCTTGAATATCCTGTCAGGGCATTGCGACACGGTCTTACTGGTCTCATACCTCAAAGAATCACCCATACCCAAGAACCAGGTTGAATGCATGGGCTTGGACCAGGTTTATCAGCGGAGAATCGGACTCGATTTCGTATCCGCCGCCGGTCTACAGGCTATGAAATACATTTACAAGTGCGGAATAACGCCTGAGCAACTGGCTAAGGTTGTAGTCAAAGCTCGCAAGAATGCAAAGAACAACCCCTTCGCATTTTGCTGTGATGATATAACAGTGAAAGATGTTCTCAGATCCGCCATGTTATGCGACCCTATAAGGGTTCAAGAGGCAAAGCCGACTCCGGTGGACGGCGCTTGTGCCATGATCCTTGCTAGCGAGGAGAAAGCAAAGAAACTTACTGACAAACCTATTTGGATCACAGGAATAGGCTCATGTTATGACCACCATGAATTAGGTTACAGGGACCTCGCGGAATGCGAGTCCCTTAGCACGGCTGCTAAAAGGGCTTACAAAATGGCAGGCATTGCTAATCCGCTCAAGGAGCTTGATGTCGCCGAGATATCAGAGCACTTTGCCTACCAGGAGCTAATGTGTTACGAGGGTCTGGGACTTTGCGGCAAAGGCGAAGGCGGCAAGTTCATCGACAGCGGAAAGACCGAGATGGGCGGGGAATTACCTGTTAACCCATCGGGTGGCGTGCTTTCCGGGCTTCCCGTTTGCGTAGCCGGAATGCAGCGCGTAGCTGAGTGTGTGCTCCAATTGCGAGGAGAAGCCAAGAAGAGGCAGGTCAAGGGAGCCAGGAAAGCCCTCGCCCACGGGACTGATGGCCCAGCAGGACAACAACACTGCGTGATAATATTGGAGAAGTAGGAGGAGTAAATGGCAGAAAGAGTAGCAATAGTCGGAGTAGGACAAACAGTTACCAAGAGCAAGAGACCGGATGTTAGTACGGCAGAGACTTGTGCCGAAGTGGTTGAGGCTGCCCTTGCCGATGCCGGCATGACTATGAAAGATATAGACGCTGTTGTCACCGGCTCTATGGAAATCGCAGACGGTTACCACAACCCGGACAAATGGATTATCCCTGAACTCGGAGCCGTAGGTAAATCCGGATTTGAATTACAGAATGTAGGCACCACGGGGGGCGTTGTCGCTTGTGCTGGCTTCGCACTTGCTGCCTCAGGTGTATTCGAAACCGTGCTCTGCGTATCATGGCAAAGAATGGATGAATCCGTAGGCGCCTTCGGGCGCGGTGGGGGAGGTCTTAATGAATATTGGACCAGGCAATACCCTATGTCCCCCATCACAAATTTCGCCCGCAGGACTTTCGCCTACATGACCAACTCTGGCTGTAAGGAAGAGCATCTGGCGATGGTCAGGGTGAAGCAAGACCAGTGCGCCATGAAGAACCCTCACGCTCAACTCAAGTTAGGACTCACGGTGGAGAAAGTATTGGAATCGCCAGTTCTGGCATGGCCCATGAGGTATCTCCATATGTGTCCTTCATCGGCGGGCGCTGCTGCCATTATAGTCTGCCCCGAAAAGAAAGCGAGGAAGGTAAGCAAGAAACCAGTCTGGGTCGAGGACTACTTTACTGCCCATCAGGGCGGTGGTGTAACCATGGCTGAAGACCCCTCGGCATCCACGCTCAAACATGCCTGCCGGACGATATATAAAAGACGCGGTATAACCAATCCCAAAAAGGAGATACAGGCATGGGAGGTATACGAGCCCTCATCGTCAGCAGAGTTGAGGTGGATAGAAGAGGTGGGGCTCTGTGAAGACTATACTGCCTGGAAACTCTTCGAACAGGGTAAAGTAGGAATAGATAAAGAGTACCCTTTCAATCCTTCCGGTGGAGTCACTGCCACGAATCCCATCGGGGCAACACCTATCATCCGTGTAATAGAAGTAGCGCTGCAGCTCCGCGGCGACGCTGGGGAGCATCAGATACCGGGGAAGATTGATAGAGGACTGGCTACCGCATACGGAGGGCAAGGGGAGAATGTGGTGATGCTACTCCGCAGGTCATTATGAAAACACTTTATCTGTTGATATTGTGCTATTTTCAGTAGGAGGTAATAATGAGCGCAGCAGAGAAGCAAGAAAAAAAAGAAGAATTCATTACTTTTCGCTATCCCCGAACTGTAGTATATAAGCATAATCTTGGTTACCAGAGCAAATTTGCCCATGCCCTTAAGATGGGCAGAATCCTCGCCACCAAGTGCCCTGTGGATGGTCGTATGACTATACCACCTCGCGTCGTCTGCCCCATGCACCATGTTAAGCAAACTGAGTGGGTGGACCAGGGGCAGCGCGGCAAGCTAATTGCCGTTTTCAAGATTAATTTCCCCATGTTTGACTCCAGGACAGGAGCATTAAAGAATTGGGAGAATCCTATCGTAGCTGTCGAACTTGAAGGTGGCGCCAGGATTGACGGCTGGTGCTCTGAAACAGACCCCTCGAAGCTAAAGCCAGGAATGATTTTGGAAGCGGTATGGAGGCCTCCGGAAGAGAGAGAAGGCAAGGCTTACGATATTCTGCACTGGAAGCCCGTAGAGTAATAATCATATCGAGAGGTGAAGAGTTATGACACATCACACCAAAAGAAGCGTTGCTGATATACCTGATAACCCCATTACGGAGGAAGTGGTGGCTATATCCGATTTCCAGGTAACAGTTGGTGCCACAGGTTCAAAGTTTCTATTTGAGCTCAGGGACAACAAAAATATCATGGGCATCAAGTGCCCCACCTGTAAGAAGATCTATGTGCCGCCCAGGACGCATTGCCCCACCTGCTTTGCCAGGATGAGCGAGTGGGTGAATCTCAGCGGCAAGGGGACTCTGGAGACTTTCACCGTAGTACGTTATCAGGAGCCCTACATGCCCAAGGAGGCTCCCTACGCCTACGGCGTCATCAAACTAGACGGAGCCGATACCGGCATCGTTCACATGATTGGCGGGGTAGACCTCGATAAAATTAAGGTTGGCACGAAGATGGAGCCGGTGTTCAGGGAGCAGCGCGAGGGCAGCATCCTGGACATCGAATACTTCAAGCCGGTCTGATAGTTGACCTCAGTCCTCAAAGATAAGACAATATAGGGGCGGTTCGCGAACCGCCCCTATTGATTCTCTCTCTAGAGAGGTGCAGGATACTTCCTGCCAGGGGTTTTGGGGGTGTCCCCCAAATTTTTCAAGTCCCCCAAGACTGGGGGATTTAGGGGGTTGAGAATCTGCCTATGAAAGTCGGAATTATCTACGACCCCATCTACCTCAAACACGACACCGGCGCCCATGTGGAGAACAGCATCCGCCTGGTTGAGACCGTAGGCTTGCTGAAGAAATCCAACCTCATTGAGAAACTCGTCGCCCTGCCCGTAAAGGCTGCATCGCTGGAAGAGCTGGCTCTGGCGCATAGCCGCAGTCACATCTCCCGCGTACAGAGCACCGCTACGGGCTGCGGCTGCTGGCTGGACAGCGATACCTATGCCTCCCCCGCTTCTTACGAGGTTGCCCTTCACGCAGTCGGAGGCACGCTGAGGGGACTCGATGCGGTGATGACAGGTAAGGTCGACCATGCCTTCGCCACAGTGAGGCCGCCGGGGCATCACGCCACTGCCAATGAAGCTATGGGCTTCTGCCTGTTCAACAATATCGCCATAGCCGCCAACTATGCACGAAAGAGCTACAAGCTGGAACGGGTACTCATTGTGGACTTCGATGTCCATCACGGCAACGGCACGGAGGAAATATTCTACTCCGACCCCGGGGTGCTTTATTTCTCCACCCACCAGTACCCCTGGTATCCCGGCACCGGTGCCGTTTACGATGACGGCTCAGGTGATGGGAAAGGCTTTACCGTCAACGTGCCCCTGCCCGCCTACTGCGGCGATAAAGAGTATTTGCGAGCTTACCGGGAAATTCTCGTACCTGTGGCGAAGCGCTTCCGGCCTCAGCTCATCCTCGTCTCAGCGGGCTACGACTGCCACTGGGCGGACCAGCTTTCCCTGATGCAGGTTACTGTGGCAGGTTTCACCGGAATCGTAGGCATAATTAAGGAGCTGGCAGACAAACTCTGCCAGGGAAAGCTCTTGTTATCTCTCGAGGGGGGCTATCACCTCGGCGGTCTCTCCCACTCCATAAAAGCTACATTCGAGAAACTGCTGGGTATTCCCATCGGCACCGACCCTCTGGGCGAACCCGAGGGCACCTATATATCCCACAACATCGACCCTGTTCTGGAGCAGGTTAAAGAGAGACACAAGCTCACCTAACCAATACGAATTTCAAAGTCAAAACCCCGACAGTCGTTCTTTTTCAACTCGCATTTCGTATCGGCTTGTGGTTTTGAGTTTGAGGTAAGGCGTTCCCTCAGCCGAACTTGACAAAGCATCGTTTATTCCGTAGAGTACTATCAAAGCAGAAGATAATCAAAAATTTCTTTATTGAAACGATGGTACAAGATTTCATACTTCTCATAGTGATCGGCTATATCGTAGGGAGCATTCCGGCATCCTACCTTGCGATGCGCCTGTTCACAGGCAAAGACTTGCGGAAGCTGGGCACCGGCAATGCTACCCTGACGGCTGTGTTTCTGCATGGCGGAAAGCGTCCCGGAATAGTTGCCTTTATCGGTGAGGTAGCCAAGGCAGGCATCTGTGTTCTAGCAGCGCATTTCCTGGTGGGCGAGACCTGGGCCAGCATGGTCATTCTGGTGGCTGCCGTATACGGCTGTAGCTGGAGCATCTGGCTTAAGGGTGGCGGGGGACAGGGATTGACCGTAGGCGTATCGGGATTAGTGTTGGTTAATCCGCTGCCGGTACTGATAATGGCGGCGTTCTATATACTGCCGATGGTCATTACTCGAAGGCATGTGCTCAGCAATCGACTCTTCCGTCTTTCGCTTCCCGTTATTCTGTGGCTGTGGTATAACTCCTGGCAATTCGCGCTCGCCGGATTTTTAATTGTGCTGCCCTCTTTCATCAAACAGTTCATTACCGGCGATGACGTAGTCGAAGTAAAGAAAGCGCGCAGCGTAGGTTAACCTCGTGCCGGAGCGGAACAGATGCTTTATCAGCAGATAATCTGTATTTTGCTCGCCGTCGTTTTGGTTAACCTGCTGCTCAATTTGCGCGCTCTGCGCAAAATTAAGTCAGACGGGCAAATCCCCGAACCTGCGCCTTTAGTCTCAGTCCTGATTCCGGCGAGAAACGAGGCAGCTAATATCGGAACCTGCCTCGATTCCCTGCGAAAGCAGGACTACACTAACCTGGAAATACTTGTGCTAGACGATTCTTCTACTGACGATACCGCTGCTATAGTAGAACATGCCGCTGCCGAAGACCGCCGCGTGAGATTGCTTAAAGGGCAGGCGCTACCTGAGGGATGGGCGGGCAAACCTTTTGCCTGCCACCAGCTTGCCAGGGAAGCTAGAGGCTCATGGCTGTTGTTCACCGATGCCGACACCGTTCACGCACCGTCCACGTTGGGGTATGTTCTATCTGCAGCGTTAGGCTCTCGAGCTGCGCTGGTTTCCGGATTCCCTTATCAGAGGAACACCTCGATATGGCAGAAGATGACGATGCCCATCATGTTCTATTTCATGCTCCTATGCTGGATGCCGTTCTGGTGGATTCAACGTTCGGGGCGCACCCTTCCCTCTGTTGCCATTGGGCAATTCATGTTCTTCGCAGCCGCCGAATACAGGGCTATCGGTGGACATGAAGCGGTAAAATCGCGGGTTGTGGAAGATGTCTGGCTGGGTATTGAAATAGCGCGGCATCATTACCGGCAGCTTACGCTTGACCTTTCCTCTTTGGTGTCATGTCAGATGTACCGGGAACTCGGCACAATGTGGGACGGTATCTCGCGATGGTTGTACTCCATAGCCTCGCTGTCCCTGGTTGCTCTGTTTGCAATGATGGCAATGGCGCTGTTCTTATTCCTGGCGCCTTTCCTGTGGCTGTTCCACGGGTTGTTTTTATCCCAGCCTGTATTCGCCTGGCAGATTCTGGTAGCGCTTCAGGTGGGGATAGTATTTCTGGCGCGCTTCCTGGCGGGGCGCCGTTTCGCCCAGCCTAAAACATCGATTCTGCTGCACCCTCTCGGTATAATCTTCCTGCTGCTGGTGGGACTCCATGCTAGCTACTTATATCTCACAGGCGCGGGCGTTAAATGGAAGGGACGCGTCTACGACGCTGAGTCCCGGGTGAGTTAACAGACCGGAATTTCAGCCAGCAGCCAGCTTTATCTGTCCCCAGAGACCGATTTTGTCGCCCTTTATTATGGCGACTCCCTTCAACCCTTGGATGCTCTGAGCGAATTCAATCGCCTCGGGGATATCGCTGGCGGTTTGAACCCTGTTGCATATAGCAGTGGCTGCAGCGTCGGCGAGTGAGGTGGAAGGGGAGAATACAACGACGGCATCGGCTTTACCGAAGCTGAGCGAATGACCTACCGTGCCCGAGGATGTGCAAACGCCTAGCGGTGTCTCCTCGGGTTGAATTACAAAGGCTATCTTCCGGGTAAGGACGGACTTCCCGGCGAAGATGCCTATGCGTCTTTGTTTGGATATTTTCAGGAAAATATCGCCGCCGTTTTCCACAATTACCTCGTCGGACAAGGCCAGTAGTTCTTTGCCCACACGTTCAGCGATGGCTCCGGCGACCGCTGCCATGGGTCCGACACCCGCCTCGCTGGCAGCTTCAGCCATCTCTTTGACTATGGCTGGCGTATCATCCTCAATAGTGAAGGGTTTCAAAGTAGTGAGAAAAACGGGGTGAGACTTGATGTAGTTCTCAAGTTCAGTGCGGCATCTGTGTACTGCCGTCAGCGCCTCCGCCTTGAGTTCGCTTCTGGCTCTTATGAGCAGGTCTGTCTCTTTGACCTCTACCTGGAATGAGACGAGGTCTTTATCTTTAACCCAGCCCCGATAGGTCCTTGGTTCATACATACCTAGAGGCGCACTTCCATCGCCCTGACCGGGCAGGGCTTGATGCAGAGACCGCAGGCGATGCATTTGGTGTTGAGGAAGTCTACGCGCTTGGTTACAGGGTCAACGACAAGGGCGCTCACCGGGCACATGGTGACGCAAGCCCCGCAATGGGTACATCTATCTTCCAATCGGGATACATCTTTGACCAGAGACTGCACTTCCACGCCGGCGTTTGCCACAAAGCGAATGGCTTCGTCGTAGTCCTTCTTCTTGCCGCTCAACTCCAGCACCAGGATGCCTTCTTCATTGGGCGTTACCGAAGCCTTCAGAATGTTGAACTGAAGGTCATAGTCTTTGACCAGACGGTATATTATGGGCTGGTCGACCAGCCGTGGCGGGAAACGCAGGACAATCTTTCTCGTCGTATTCATGGTACGGCTCCTCGTGTTAACTAGACTTTAATTAATGGGGCGCTCCTCCAGTCCCTTGAGCGCTATCCCAGACTCGATTCCGGGCAGAGGCGCAACCGGTTGCGTAAGGGTGAATTGACCCTTCTTGATCCAGTCTTTTAGCGTATTAGCGATTTCAACCGCCCTGGAGTAGCTGGAAAGGGAGGCGGTGGGTACTTCTTTATCCTGAACCTTTATCTTGCCGCTCCTGAGTTGAGCGTAGCTGACCTCTCCCAGAACATCCGGCTTTCGCTGCGGATAAGCTTCGCTGTAGTCCACTACAGGCGCAAGAATATCCTCATCGGTCACGGCGGTATACAGCAGTATTTCCTCGGAGAGGATGGGTATGGGCACACCGATGCCCACAGTAATAGTGCAGCCGTAGCCGAGGAAGCTGGTTCCCACCAGATATTTAGGTTTCATCTGCTTCAAATCGCCGATTACAGCCAGAGTACCCGCGCCACGCTTGGGCACACCTTTTTCGTTGCGCATTGCGCTGGGGTTGTGCTGTGTGCCCTGCCAGGCTACATAGCCTATCCCCCCGCCGAGGAAAATCCTCGTGCCGATGCCGATAGTTTTATAAAGCGGGTCGTTGAGCAGAGGCGAAAGCTGTCCGGCGCTCGAATAGGTGGCATTGCCCAGGTGCGGCTTGAGCACGCCCATGTATGTATAAAGCGTGCGGTCCCCCAGATTAACCGCCACATTGTAGTTCTGGTAGGCGTTCCTCATATTGAACAGCACAGCCTCGTTGATGCTCTTCAGGTTAATCAGGGTTTCGATTTTTTTCCTCGGGTAGCAGTCTGTACCGTAAGCGGTTGCCACCAGCCGGACGTCCTTGCCTGCAACGAGGTCCTCAATGACATGGCCGCCGCCGTAATTGAAATCGCCGGGATGAATCTTGTTTCTGGGGTCGTCGTCCGGCATGGCAGTAGCG
>VGNW01000076.1 GCA_016865955.1 Chloroflexota bacterium
GAGCTGACGTCTCTATCGGGACGATTGCTCAAAGCCATGTCGGACTACGACGATGCCGAAGACAGGGGCTTGACCTCTCAGACGCTTACCTCATGGGACACGGTCTACGTGCCGACGGCAGTAGTTTACACAGAGGTCCCCGAAAAAGCCCGCTCCTACATCAGGCAGCAGACCAGATGGAAAAAGGGATACATGAGGTCTTGTTTCTTCGTGAGCGTTTTCTTCTGGAAGAAGAACCCGCTGATGTCCCTGGTGTTCTATACCGAGTTCATGAGCACTTTCACCAGCCCGGCGGTGCTTTTCTCAATCTATTTCTATGCACCGTTTGTTCATCACCTGTACTGGCTGCCCCTGACGTATTTCGCCGGACAACTGCTAATCGGGGTAGCTGCCGGATTGGATTACAAATTCCGACAGCCTATGGCTAAGTACTGGAAGTACAAACCGCTTATGAACGTGATTGCTTCTCTTTTGCTGCCGTGGTTGATAATTCCCGCCCTGTGGACATACAGGAAGAATAGCTGGCTCACAAGGTAATGAGTGATATATGCAAAACAGCTCGGAATCCAATTCTCAAACACCCGGTGCCAGGAGTAAGAGACGGGTCGCTATTCTTATTGCAGGTCTGATAGTTGCGATGAGCCTCGTCTCTATTGCCGTAGTCATGACATCAAAAGAAAACGGAGAGCCGCCCCCGCTGGTTATACGTGTGGATGACATCCAGGATTTCGCTTTCAGAGATGCCCAGCTTTTCCTGCTCGATGAAAGCACAGCAAACGAGGTTCCCCTCAGCCTGGCGGTAATCGCCGGCATGTTCGGTGAAGACCGCGAAGTTGTTCAAGCCGTGAAACTTGCGGTCAGCCGGGGCTCGGATTTAGCTGTCCACGGCTGGGAGCACGAAGACCTCTCCAAACTATCGTTTGAAGAACAGGCAGCGTTATTGTCTCGATCGAAGAGCCGGATTCAAGAAACGCTCTATTTCAACACCGCAGTTCTGGTGCCACCGATGTTCAGCTTCAACGAAGACACTGTGGCAGCGATGCGCCAGACGGGCTGCAACATAATCTCGACATATACAGACATCTCGCAGCCCGGTTCCTTCTCGGGAGTGCTAAGTCTCCCCGCAACGGTCGAGTTGTCCGACTATGCGAACGGCGTCTGGACGATGAAAAGCCTGGACGCGGTAAAATCGGAAATTGCTAAGAGCGTTCAAAGATATGGGTTTGCGATGATAGTAACGCACCCTCAGGAGTTCATGGCAGATGGGAAACTGAACCAAGCCAGTACCGAATCATACCGGGCTCTGCTGAGCGCCCTGAAAGAAGACTACATCTTCACCACTCTATCAAACCTCAGCCAAACCCTCAGCCCGTAATAAAATCCCTTTCCCATTTTTCAATTTACAATTTTCATTTTGCAATTTGGAATCCAATTCCCGTGTCATTGCGAGCTCCTCCGCCTCCGGCGGACGTGGCAATCTGGCAGGGTGGGGATATACCGACCGCTGATAGCTGACTGCCGAGCGCTTCTCAACAAGCTCTTGGATTTGACAAGGGCATAGTGTAGAATACAGCTTAAGTTTCACCTGCGACCAAGGTAGCAAACCGGTGGGGGGAGGTGCAGCAATGAAAAAAACATCCATTGATTTACCCAAAGATAAAATCGTGGACTTTTGCAAGCGGAACCATATCCGCAAACTATCCCTTTTCGGCTCCGTGCTGCGGGATGATTTCAAGCCGGGCAGCGACATCGATGTTCTGGTAGAGTTCGAACCGGGACAGGTGCCGGGTCTGAACTTCTTCACCATGGAGATAGAGCTTTCCCGATTGCTGCGGCAGAAAGTCGACCTGAACACACCGCAGTTTTTGAGCTCTCACTTCCGTGAGCAGGTGCTGGCTGAATCGGAGGCGCTGTATGTCGCGCCGTGAGGACGCTGTAGCTCTCCGCCACATGCTGGAGCATGCTAGAGAGGCATACGAGATGGCGCGTGGCAAAAGGCGTCGCGACCTCGACAGGGACCGGAAGCTCAACCTCGCGCTGGTTCGTTTACTTGAGGTTATCGGGGAAGCTGCCAACCGCGTATCTCCAGGCACACGCGCTCGTTACACTTACATACCCTGGCCCGAGATAGTTGGCTTACGCAACCGTTTGATTCACGGATATGACGCCGTCGATTTCGACATACTCTGGAAAATCATCACTCACGACTTGCCACTCCTGATTTCAGAGCTTGAGATAATCGTTCCCCCTGAAAAGAAGCCCCGAAGAAGCAGTTAGCTATCCCCTTTCAACGTAACCATCCTTCTTAAATTTACAATTTTCATTTTGCAATTTGAAATTCTATTCCCCCATTTTTTAAACTTGTCCCTGACTTGTTCAGGGAGGGGGCTAGGGGGATTACGTGCCCCCATGTCCTTCCTGCCCCCGAGCATGAATCCAGGCACTCCCTACACCCTTGACGCTACACGAAACCAGCCGCGCAACCGCAACCACTTCACCTGACCCCCATCGTATCCGTAGGGGCGAGGTCTCCTCGCCCGCCCACTATCTTTTTCCATCATGGCAGATGGATTGACTAATTCAATGATGCGGTATAAGATACGAAGGAATAAATCTTCTGCGAGTTATCCTATTTCGTGAATACCGATACGACTTTTATCACCAACGAAGGAGAAAAGAATCTCAGAGAGAGATTCCGGGTGCTTATAAAAGACACCCGATTTTTTGATGTTCTGGTCGGTTACTTCTATACCAGCGGCTTCTATTCTCTTTACAAGTCCTTGGAGAAAACTGAAAAAATCAGAATTCTCATCGGCATAAATACGAACAGGCAAACCTATGAGTTAATACAGGAATCCAAAGAGCCTGTGCAAGGCTCCTTTCAATTCTCTCATGCCGAGGCAAAGAAGGGGTTTTCCGACGCAGTCATCTCCGAAATGGAGCATTCGGAAGACAGCTACAATGTAGAAGAGGGTGTAAACAAGTTCATTGGATGGCTTCATAACGGCAAGCTAGCAATAAAAGCCTATCCCTCGGAGAACATCCACGCCAAGCTTTACATTATGACCTTTGTCGAAGGTGATAAGGATGTCGGGCGGGTAATTACCGGCTCCAGCAATTTCACTCAAGCGGGCTTGGTGGACAATCTCGAATTCAATGTTGAACTGAAGGATAGAGCCGACTATGAATTCGCCTTGAACAAGTTCAACGAGCTCTGGGAGAACGCTGTCGATGTTAAGGACAAGTATATCGAGACTATTCAATCAAAGACTTGGCTCAACAATACCATCACCCCGTATGAGCTTTATCTCAAGTTCCTCTATGAATATTTCCGGGATAAGATAAATGTCGACCTCGAAGACTTCGAAAGTATGTACGTCCCCGAAAATTTCCTCAAATTGAAATATCAGAGCGATGCTGTGCTGGATGCTAAAAGCAAGCTTGAGGAGTACGGGGGCGTGTTTCTCTCCGATGTGGTAGGTCTGGGTAAGACCTATATTGCCGCCATGCTGGCGAATTGCCTGGGTGGCAGGAATTTAGTTATAGCGCCGCCCATTCTACTTGATGAAAATGCCCCGGGTTCCTGGCCTAATGTATTCCGTGATTTTGGGGTGCGCGCCACTCTGTTTGAATCTATTGGCAAACTCGATGACATCGTTCAGAAGGGTACCGACAAATACACCAACATTTTTATTGACGAGGCGCATCGCTTCAGAACAGAAACCAATATTACCTATGAAAACATGGCTAAAATATGCCGCGGTAAACGGGTGATTCTGGTTACGGCAACCCCTTTGAACAACACTCCACAGGATATCTTGAGCCAGATAAAGCTGTTTCAGAAGGGAAAATACAGCACTATCCCCAACGTCCGCAATCTGGACGGATTTTTCAATAGCCTCAAGAACAGGCTCAAGGGGCTGGACCGACAAGACGACTACGATGAATACATGAAGATTGTGGGGCAGAACGCCCGGGAAATCAGGGAGAAGGTGCTCAAATATCTGATGGTCAGGCGTACGCGCTCTGAGATCATGAAGTATTTCGCCCCCGACCTGCAGGAACAGGGTTTGAAATTCCCGGCGGTAGCCGATCCCGAACCTGTCTTCTATCAGCTCGATACAAACGAAGATATGGTCTTTAACCGGACAATAGGGCTGGTGAAGGAAAATTTCAAGTATGCCAGATATACCCCGATGCTCTATTTAAAGAAGGAAATCGAACAGCCCGAAGAGCTGGCACAAAAGAACATGCGCAAGTTCATGAAGGTTCTGCTCGTGAAACGGCTGGAGAGCAGCTTCCATGCCTTCAGGAACTCCCTCGGCAGGTTCATCCAGTCATATGAACAGTTTCTCAGTGAGTACGATAAAGGGAATGTTTATGTCAGCAAGAAATACACAAGCAAGCTTTTCGAGTTACTGGAGAACGATGACGATGAAGCTATACAGCGTCTGATTGACGAGGACAAAGCCAGAAGTTACAAGGCTAGCGACTTCAAACCTGATTTCAGAGCAGATTTGGAGAACGATTTAGCAGTATTAAAAGAAATTGCCGAACTCTGGAAAACAGTGAACCGCGACCCCAAGCTACAGACATTCATAAAGGCTCTTTCATCGAAACAGATACTCAAAGAGAGCAAGCTTATCGTGTTCACTGAATCAAAGGAGACTGCCGAGTATCTGGAACAGCACGCAGGTAAAATCGCCCCCAACAAGGTGCTTTGCTACTCTGGAAGCTCCGGCGCTCCCACCAGGGAAAAAGTGATTGATAATTTCGATGCCAGGGCTAAATTACCCAGGGATGACTATCGCATTCTCATCAGCACGGAGGTATTGTCTGAGGGCGTGAACCTGCATCGCTCCAATGTCGTCATCAACTACGATATACCCTGGAATCCCACCCGTCTCATGCAGAGGGTAGGTCGCATCAACCGCGTCGATACTAAATTCGACAAAATCCACACCTTCACCTTTTTCCCCACCATACAATCCAACGACCAGATAAAGCTGAAAGAGGCTGCAGAATATAAGATTCAGGCTTTTATCGAGATGCTCGGTGCCGACGCCCGACTGCTGACGGAGGGCGAGGAGATTAAATCGCACGACTTATTCACACGCCTGACCTCTAAAAAAACCATTACCGGTGAGGATGAGGCGGAGGAGAGCGAGCTTAAATACCTGCAGGTCATTAGAAACATCCGCGATAAGGAACTCGATTTATTCGAAAAGATTAAGCGTCTTCCTAAAAAAGCCCGCACTGCCAGAGTTTATGAGGGTACGGGCAATTCCCTGCTTACCTACTTTCGCAAAGGCAAGCTGCAGAAGTTCTATCAGGTCGGCGATGTCGCTCCGGAGGAGCTGGATTTTATGGCAGCCGCCAGATTGCTGGAAGTGGACAAAGATACAAAACGCCGCAGCCTGAGTGCGGATTTCTATGACCTACTCGAGAAGAACAAGAAGGAGTTCCGGGCAGCTACGACTGAGGAGATACCCCACCTCAAAATGAAGGGTGGCAGGGACAGTGCCACATTCGTGCTCCGTTTCCTTAAATCGAACGAGGTCAAACATTTCAAAGGCTTCACTGATGCAGACGAGCTTTACATCAGGAAGGTAATAACCCTGCTGGAGGAAGGCGCTCTGCCCAAGCAGACCACGAAGACCCTGGTCAAGGAATTGAGCAAGGAAACCAATCCCTTCAAGATACTGGCGAAGCTCAAGACAAATATAGCGCCGGAATTCTTCAAAGATACGGCTGCGGAAAGCTCCGCCCAGACCTCGGGACCCAGAGAGGTCATACTCTCCGAATACTTGATAAGCGGATTGCCGTGAAGAAACAAGAAAACAACTATGCCTTTATCGACAGCCAGAATCTCAACCTTTCCATCCGCGACCAGGGGTGGATTCTGGATTTCGGGAAGTTCAAACAATTTCTTCGTGACAAGTACGGTGTAACCCACGCCTTCCTCTTCATCGGGTACATTTACGAGAATCAAGACCTTTATACCAGCCTGCAAAAGGATGGGTATATCCTGATTTTTAAACCGACACTTAAGCTCCCTGATGGTAGAGTGAAGGGTAACGTCGATGCCGAATTGGTCTTGCACGCCATGATTGAGTATGACAACTATGACAAAGCTCTAATTGTCACAGGAGACGGTGATTTCTATTGTCTGGTGGACTACCTTGTTAAGAAGGATAAGCTGTTGAAGCTGATGGTCCCGAACCGGAACAAATTCTCATCACTTTTCCGAAGAATGATGCCCCATATTATGTTTATGAACGACCTCAGGGGCAAGCTGGAGCACCGTAAAGTTGGGGCATAAAAAAGAGGGGCATTACCGCGGGACGGAACCCTTTGGATGGCCCCTCATCGTGATTCTGTTATAAAAATAACACATACATACATACATGTCAATAGCTCTTTCGGGTGGCTTAGATCATGGATAAACAGGACGCTACAAGAATCATAAAGGCAACTTTTGAAAAACCCTTCGACAAGGGCAGGTTCGTTCACTTTGTCAGTAATTTGCTCAATAGGATAGATGAGTCAAAGGCGTTTCCTGAACCTTTAAGAGGAGCGTATATACCTGAAAGCTTCCGTGACTATGTGAGAATGTATGACCGCTTGGGTAGTTATACAGACCCCGAGGGGAACAAGATCGACCTTCTGATTGTCTATCTGCAAAAAGAAACGTCGTTGGAGCGTGCCCGCACCGCCCAGCGCAACTTCGTTGCCCGCTATCTCAAGGACCGCGATGCGAAAGAGGCTGGACTCGTAGCTTTCGTTTCTCCTCACCCTGCAGACTGGCGGTTCTCCTTCGTCAAGATGGAATACAGGCTGGAGGAGACGCCGCAGGGGAAGACCAAGGTAAGGGAAGAGCTTACCCCGGCGCGCCGCTACTCTTTTCTGGTCGGCGAGAGCGAAAGCAGCCACACCGCCAAAAATCAGTTGCTTCCTATTTTGCAGGAGGACAAAAGCAACCCCTCGCTCTCCGCCCTGGAGAAGTCATTCAGCATCGAGGTCGTTACTAAAGAGTTCTTCGGCAAGTACCGCGAGCTTTTCCTCGATGTCAAAGAGGCGCTGGACGGGCTTATCGAAACGGACGAGGTCATCCGCAGGGATTTCTCCGCCAAAGGCATCAACACCGTAGATTTCTCCAAGAAGCTGCTGGGGCAGATTGTCTTTCTCTACTTCCTGCAGAAAAAGGGCTGGTTCGGCGTTGCCCGCGATGCGGAATGGGGCTCCGGTTCAAAGCAGTTTCTGCGGGAGCTTTTTAAAGAGAAGCACGGCAATTATAAGAACTTTTTCAATGATGTTCTCGAGCCTTTGTTTTATGAGGCGTTGCGCATTGACCGCAGCCATGACGACGATTACTACAGCAGATTCAACTGCAAGATCCCCTTCCTCAACGGCGGTCTTTTCGACCCCATAAACAATTATGACTGGGTGCATACGGACATCCTTATCCCCAACAAGCTCTTCTCCAACAGCGAAAAGACCAAAGAAGGAGACACGGGTACAGGCATTCTGGATGTCTTCGACAGGTACAACTTCACTGTCTGGGAGGACGAGCCTCTGGAGAAAGAGGTGGCGGTTGACCCCGAGATGCTGGGCAAGGTGTTCGAGAAATTAGGTGCTATCACCCCAGAAAAGTTTGACGAATGGGCTAAGGGTATTCGTTCAGGGCATAAAGCAGAGGAAAACGAAGCTAATAGAAAGTTAGGTGTGTATTATACACCGCGCGAGATTGTGCACTATATGTGCCAGGAGAGCCTTATCAACTATCTGGACGCCGCTGTCAACACCGGCGCAGCCCCGCTGAGACAAGCCGGTACCCCTCAGGGGAAGCTTATTGGGGAGCGCTGGTCGGCGCAGATGGCGTTGAGCGTCCCTGCCTACCAGCCTGTGGTCCCGCGGCAGGATATCGAAACCCTCGTGCGCCGAGGCGAGCTTGCTCTCGAGCACGACGAAATAGCTGTTAAAAAACAGGCTGAAATAGAGCAGGGCAAAATAAAATCAAGCGAATATGGTCTTAAACTTCAATCAATCATGGAGAATGCCCGAAAGATAGACGACGCACTGGCGAATATCAGGGTTTGCGACCCCGCCGTCGGCTCCGGGGCTTTCCTGGTGGGGATGATGCACGAAATCGTCAAATGCCGCAGTGTGCTGACCACCTATCTCGGAGATAAAACAGGAAGAAGTGCTTATGTTTTCAAGCGCCATGCCATTCAGAGCTGCCTTTACGGAGTGGACATCGACCCGGGCGCGGTGGAGATTGCCAAGCTGCGCCTGTGGCTGTCGCTGGTGGTTGATGAGGAGGACATCAGTCAGATTAAGCCCCTGCCTAACCTGGACTACAAAATAGTCTGCGGCAACTCGCTGCTGGGTTATCCTTATCAGCCTCGCGGTTTAGAGGAGATTGAAACCTTAAAAGAGCAATTTTTTGACGAGGTGCATCCCAAAGAAAAGAGTCAGCTAAGGATTCAGATTGATAATGCAATCCAGAACCTATTCAAAAACACAGGTAAATCCCTTGGTTATAGAGTATCGGTAGATTTTAAGGTAAATTTCTCTGAAGTATTCAGAGAAAAGGGTGGGTTTGATGTAGTGATTGCGAACCCGCCGTATGGATTATTGAATAAGAAACAAAACAAAACCGAAGGTCATATTGTAAGTCCTCAAGAGCTAAATTACTACAGGACATCTAAAGAATATATTCAGGCGTTAGGTGGAATGATTAATGTGTTCCGCTTATTTATTATAAGGAGCTTGAACATCTTAAAAGAAAATGGCTTTTTTACTGAGATATTCCCCTTAGCATTTATCGGCGATGTGAGCGTGAGCAAGTTGAGAAAATATCTCATATCGCACTTCAATTTTATCGGTATTGAAGCGTTTCCAGAAAGGGATAACGAAAAAACGAGGGTATTTGAGAGCGTTAAAATGTCTGTATGTATTCTTAATATGGTAAAAAAACACTCCGATGTGAAGTTCTTTGTGAGGATTCATCACGATAAATTTGTTGACTTCCGGAATGAGAAGGTATTTATAAGTAAGCCTGCTATTGAAGTCATTGACCGAACTAACTATACAATCCCGCTTCTTTTTTCAAAAGACCTTAATATCATCCTAAAGACTTACAGAATATCGACAAGGCTATCAGAAATAGGGCACTGTTATACCGGCGAAGTGGATCTCACCCTTGGAAGGAAATACTTAACCGATAATGCAAACCATGCTACTTTTATCAAAGGTGCGATTATCGATAGATACGTGATCAGGCATGAGATGAGTCAAGGTGAAATAAAATATCTAGACTCCAAGCGTTATCTAAAGGAAAACCACGGGCAGAAGACTTTGCATCACAGAGTGCATCGAATTGCCATGCAAGCAATTACCGGAGTCAATGAAAAAATCAGATTAAAAATGACGTTGATAAACAAAGACATATTTTGTGCGAATTCGGTAAACTATATAATTATAGGCGATTGCAATATAGATTTAAGATACGCTCTTGCTCTTCTTAATAGTTCACTAGTTAGATCGG
>VGNW01000077.1 GCA_016865955.1 Chloroflexota bacterium
CCCACGCTCCTGCTGACCAGCGCGGCATGGTGCAGTTCAAGCCCTATTTCACAGGTGAGCAGACACCTACCTGTCTCAGGCTGGCTTCCTGTCAGAAATGCTTCCGCACTACGGATATAACTTCGGTGGGGAACTTCAAACATCTGACCTTCTTCGAGATGCTGGGCAATTTCAGCATCGGCGACTATTTCAAAAGGGAGGCTATCTCCTGGGCTTGGGAGTTTGTCCTCGGCTGGCTCAAGATTCCCATAGAGAAGCTCTGGGTGACCATATTCCTCGATGACGACGAGTCCTTTGGCTACTGGCAGGATATCGGGGTCAGGGCGGAGCGTATAGTTCGCTGCGGCGAGAAGGACAACTTCTGGGGCCCTGCCGGAGAGACCGGCCCCTGCGGGCCTTGCAGCGAGATTCATTACGATTTCGGTGAACAGTATGCCTGCGGTCCTGATTGCTCGCCGAGCTGCGGCTGCGGCCGCTTCCTCGAGATATGGAACCTGGTATTCACCGAGTTTTATCAGGACGCAAATAAAAAACGCACACCGCTGCCCAAGAAGAACATCGATACGGGTATGGGCTTGGAGCGAACTGCGACGGTGATACAGGGCAAGCGCTCGTTTTACGACACCGACCTCTTTGCGCCCATTATGATACGGGTCTCGGAACTGACAGGACGGAAGTACGGCGAGAACGAAAAAACGGACCGTGCCATGCGCATAGTTGCAGAGCACGGTCGGGCGGTGACATTCCTTATCGCCGATGGCGTCATACCTTCCAACGAAGGGCGCGGCTATGTGCTGCGCCGCATACTCAGGCGCGCCGCCCTGTTCGGGCGGACTCTGGGTATGGACAAGCCTTTCCTCACCGAGGTTGCCGGAGAAGTAATTAGCACGATGGGGCATATCTATCCGGAGCTATCGAAAAACCGCGATTCAATTATGAAGGTTATCGGGGCAGAGGAGGCTAGGTTCGGCGAGACTTTGAACACGGGTTTGAGCCTGCTTAATCAGATTATGGATCAAGCCAGAGGCAGGGCGGATAGGAAAGTACCCGGTGAGGAAATATTCAGGCTTTATGACACATATGGCTTCCCTGCCGAGCTCACTACGGAGATCGCTACGGATAATAACCTGTCGGTTGATCTGGAAGGCTTTGAGGCTGAAATGGAAAACCAGCGCGAGCGTGCGCGGGCGGCACACAAGTTCGTACTCGGCGAGAAAGCCTCGACTATGGACTACGCTTTGATGTCTTTGCCCGCGACTGAGTTTGTCGGTTATAAAAAGACGGAGTGCAAGGCAACTGTACTCAGTATCGTTGTCGATGGCAAGCCGCAGGAGGCTGCCAGCGAGGGTCAGCAGGTGGAGGTTGTCCTGGATGTTACTCCGTTTTATGCCGAGATGGGCGGACAGGTGGCGGATACCGGCGAGATTGTCGGAAAGCAAGGAAAGGTAGCTGTTAAAGACACTGCCTGGGCGAACGGCAGCATAGTGGTACTCAGGGGCGAGGTGGCGGATGGGGCTATATTCAAAGGGGAGAAGGTGGCGGCTGAGGTTGACCGGGAGCGCCGATTAGACATAGCGCGCAATCATACCGCAACGCACCTGCTTCATTCTGCCCTGCGTCAGGTGCTGGGCACACATGTGCACCAGTCAGGATCACTGGTGACTCCCGACCGCTTCCGGTTCGACTTCACCTTCGAAGCCCCTGTGCTTAAAGAGGAGTTGAGCCAGATACAACGTAAAGTGAGTGAGAACATTCGCCGCAACCTGCCGGTGACCAAAAAGGAGATGCCTTATACCGAGGCGGTATCAGAGGGCGCTATTGCGCTTTTCGGCGAGAAATACGGCGATGTGGTCAGAACGGTAAGGGTCGGGCTGGCGAAATCTCCAGTGAGCTTCGAGGTCTGCGGCGGCACGCATGTCGACAGGACGGGAGATATCGGACTGTTCCAGATAGTCAGCGAGGGCAGCATCGGTTCGGGTCTGCGCCGTATCGAGGCGGTGACAGGGAGGGGTGCGGAGAAGCTGATAGAGGAACGAGCCTCCGCGCTGGATAAGATAGCCCAGCAGCTTCAGGTACCTGTCGCAAGTGTGGAGAGTAAAATCGCAGTCACGCTTGATGAGCTGGACTCGGAGCGCAAGCGCGCTATTACTCTGGAGCGCCAGTTATCTAAGGAGACCGCCGATTCGCTGCTGAGTAAGGTCGAATCGGTCAAGGGTGTCTCCGTGCTGTCGGTCGATGTCCCGGCTTCAAATATGGACGCTCTGCGACATACCGGCGATATTTTGAGAGAGAAGCTGGGCAGCGGTGTGATTGTGCTGGCAGGGATATGGGACAGCAAGCCGAACTTCCTGGCTATGGTGACACCTGATTTGGTGAACCGTGGTTTGAATGCCGGCGATATTGTAAAAAAGGTGGCTCAAGCTACGGGCGGCAGCGGCGGGGGTCGTCCTCAACTGGGACAGGGCGGAGGCAAGGACAAAGGCAAGCTGGACGAGGCTCTAAAGCTGGTTGCCCGACTGGTGGAAGAGAAGGTACAGGGGCAAATATAAAAAATGCGAAATGAAAATTGCAAATTGCAAAATTCAAATTGGAATTTGTAATTTTCAGTTTGCAATTCGTGGTCTGGGAGCTGAGAGATTTCTAAATTCTCACGTGTGATGGGGCTCGACATCGGCGAGAAACGCATCGGTGTGGCATTGAGCGACCCGATGGGGATTATAGCGAGCGCCCTGACAGTGATTGAAAGAACGACAGATGATGCTGCCATAAAGCAGATTATCGAGCTTGCCCGCCAGAATGAGGTCGAACGAATTGTCGTCGGGCTGCCCCGCTCTCTGGACGGAAGTATTGGGAAACAGGCGCAGGCGGTTCAGGCTTTCGTTGAATTACTTAAAGCCCATACTGAGCTTCCTATCGTTACCTGGGACGAGAGGTTGTCCACAGTGGCAGCCGAGAGAGCGCTGCTGGAGGCGGGCACGAAGCGGGACAAGAGAAAAAAGCATCGCGACGCCGTAGCAGCAGCATTTATTCTGCAGGGCTACCTTGATTCTCAAAAAGGATAGTAATTCCGGGCGAAGCTGTTGGCGGTTTTCACAATCATAGGCAAATCCCAAATCCCAAGCACCAAATTTGATGTTCAGCCATCAGCCTTCAGCGGTCAGTGTGCTTGGCAATATAAAGCTGATAGCTGAGCGCTGATTGCTGAAAGTCCCACAAAGTGAGGCGGTTGGCATTTTATGACGAAGTACGTCGGTATCATCGGTCATAGACTGAAACACTCCGTATCGCCTCAGTTTCAGCAGGCTGCCTTCGACTATTTAAAACTCGATGTCCGCTACGAGGTCTGGGAGACTGATAAAGAAGGGTTGCCCGAAGTAATCGAGGGTTTGCGCGACCCATCGAAACTCGGCGCCAATGTCACCATTCCTTATAAGGAATCGGTAATCCCGCTTATGGACGAGCTGGATGAAACCGCACGCCGGATAGGCGCGGTGAACACCATTGTTAACCGCGTTGGCAGGCTTACCGGCTATAATACGGATGGCGGCGGCTTCATCAGGGCGCTACGCCGTGACGCAGGCTTCGAGCCAGAGGATAAGCGGGTTGTTATTCTGGGGGCGGGCGGGGCGGCGCGGGCGGCAGGATACTCTCTGGTAGAATCAAGAGTAAGGTCTTTATCTATCATAAACCGCACTGCAGGGAGGGGTGAAGCTCTGGCATCGGCTCTGAGGACATCGGGTGTTGAGGTTGTCGCCTCGGCTTGGAAAGATGGCAGGACTTTGCAGGCGCTTATGGAGTGTGACCTGCTGGTCAACTGCACCTCGGTAGGGATGAAGAACAACGAGGCGCAGAATCAGTTGCCCATAGACGTGCGACTGATTCCCACGCGGGCGCTGGTGTACGATGTGGTATATAATCCTGTGGAGACGCCCCTGCTTGCGGCAGCCCGGCAGGCAGGCGCTCGCACCATGGGAGGGCTGCCGATGCTGGTGTACCAGGGTGCCGCAGCATTCGAGTTGTGGACGGGCAGACCAGCGCCTGTTGACATAATGATGTCAACAGCAAAAAAGGCTTTGACGAAGTGAAGGGGAATTCTACTATCAAGGCTGTTCTTTAATGTCATTCTCGCGGAAGCGGGAATCCAGGTGCTCGTAATGGATGAGAAATCGGCGTTAGTTGTTTAACAACTTTGCATTTGAAGGAGTAAATGTAGGGGCGTTCGGCTGAACGCCCTGAGTAGGGGCACAGCACGCTGTGCCCCTACGACATTGTTAAACATTGACGCTCTTTGTGTCTTCTGGGATAATTGCGGTATCGAAAAATCCTTCGGGAGGGTGGTTGAAGTGAACGTAACCCACCATCAAAACAAAGTAGGTAATTGGTGGGTTTCGCTACGCTCCACCCACCCTACAGTTTCTTAGGGATAGTTAGAGGTTTAATGAAATGGAACCATGGATTGGTGTTGTGGGAATTGTGATAGGTGTAATGCTTTCGGAAGTAGTACGTTGGCTGCGAGATAGGGGAGAGAAACAAGAAAAGTACAGAGTTATGCTATACGAAAAACGGCTTGAGATTCACCAACAGGCTTTCACATGGCTCAGAAAACTTGCGGCAGTTACAATGGCATCTGATACAGAAAAAAGAGAAGTTATATCTAAAGTAGATGAATGGTGGAACTCGAATTGTCTTTATCTTGATGATGAATCTAGGGAGGCGATGTTGGATGCCATTTCGGGCGTCGAGGGATTGATTGATTTATCTCCTCCTCAAGCAGAGGTTAAACGAACCGCAAGACTTGCGCTGGAAAAGGCGTTATCATCTGTAATGCATGGGATTGGGATGAAGCATTTGGACAAAGCAATTAAAATCAAGTCAGAAACGCAATCTTAGGGCAAAGGGAGAAAGATGTTCCGTTTTTTGACTGCAGGTGAATCTCATGGCAAAGGGCTGGTGACAATTGTCGAGGGCGTGCCGGCGGGACTGGCGCTCGATGAAAATTACATAGCCCGTGACCTGGCGCGACGCCAGGCCGGGTACGGCCGCGGCGCTCGCATGAAAATCGAAAAAGACCGCGCTGAGATACTCTCCGGCGTGCGCCACGGGCTCACAATGGGCAGCCCTATCGCTCTGCTCATTCGGAACCGCGACTGGGAGAACTGGAAGCAGATTATGAGCATTACGCCTGCGGAGCAGGATGTGGAACCAGTTACCCGCTTGCGCCCCGGACATGCCGACCTGGCGGGAGCTATGAAGTATAACCTGAATGATATCCGACCTATTCTGGAGCGTGCCAGCGCCCGCGAGACAGCCAGCCGCGTCGCAGTCGGCGCTGTTGCCCGCAGGCTGCTCGCTGAGTTTGCCATCGAGATTCATAGCCACACGCTTTGCATCGGCGGCAAGTGGGCAGCCGAAGCGGAGAAAGTGAACTGGGCCAGGGTGGAGAAATCTCCTGTCCGTTGCGCTGACAGCACAGCGGAGAAGGCTATGCTCTCTGCTATCGACAAAGCCAAACAAGCCGGCGATAGCCTGGGCGGCGTTTTTGAGGTCGTAGCCAGCGGCGTCCCTATCGGTCTGGGCAGCCATGTCCACTGGGACCGCAGGCTCGATGGCAGTATAGCGCAGGCTTTGATGAGCATCCCGGCGGTGAAAGGTGTTGAAGTCGGAGCCGGATTCGCCGTGGCAGACCTGCCCGGCTCTCAGGTTCACGATATAATCAAGTTCGGCGCAAAGCAGGGCTGGCGCCATGTCACTAACCGCGCCGGCGGCATCGAAGGCGGCATGACCAACGGAGAATCCATAGTTATTCGCTGCGCCGTCAAGCCCATACCTACGATGAGCAATGCCCTGCCCTCCGTTGACCTGCGCACCGGCAGGGTAACGAAGGCTCACATCGAACGCAGCGATGTTTGCATCGTCCCCGCAGCGGGAGTTATCGGCGAAGCAATGCTGGCAATCGTTCTAGCCGATGCGCTTCTGGGGAAATTCGGCGGCGACCATATCGCTGAGACTCTGCGCAATTATCGAAGCTATCAGGACACAGTCGGTCTGAAAAAACATAATGAGTAACCTCGGCTTTCATTGCAATCGTCTTGACCTTCTGGAAGACATGATAATCGGCAACGGACTCAAGCGGGGTGAGTTCTACAACCTCCCTGCTAATGACCTGTCGCGGCTCAGCAAGCTGATTGACCGTCACAGTCTGGCGTGGAGCATACATGCTCCCTTGATTCAGCTTGACTGGTATCCCAAGCCTCCCACGTGGTCTTTTCTCTGCGATGAGGACAGCGACAACCGGGAACTTACGATGAAGATGATCAACATCACCATAAATCATGCTGAGGAATTCGGGACAGAGTACGTAGTAGTCCACTTTCCGTCGCCTGCCTCTCATACCCCTGCGGAAAACCTCGAGGAGAAGATACGGGCGATTGCCTGGAAAAGCTGCGACCGCCTTGCCGAGCTCAGCGTCAAAAGGAATGTGTTATTGCACATAGAGGGCGTTGGGGCTTCTACCCTGATTAACGCCGGGTTCCTCAACTCGGTGCTTAAACAATACTCGCCTCCCCTGAAATACTGCTTCGACACCGCTCATTCGTATCTGGCGGCGCAGAGCAACGATTTCGACCTCTATGAATTTGAGAAGGAGCTTCTGCCGTATCTCGGCTCCGTCCATCTCTGGAATACCCGCAGCAAAGACGACTATGGTAAATACCGCCATATACCGGTGCATCCCAGTCAGAGTGTCGAGGATGGCTGGGTGGACATTGCACGCATCTTGAAGATACTGGGTAAAAAAGGCAATTCGCTGCCTATCATCTTTGAAAGCGACCGGCTTTACCCCGAGGCGCTGGGCAAGTATGACTATCGGGAGGGTGTGAAGTGGGTGACAAAGCTGCTGGCAACATAATCCTGACCGGCTTCTCCTATACAGGCAAGACGAAGGTGGGCCACGAAGTGGCTAAGAAGCTGGGCTGGAAGTTCTTCGATACCGACGAAGAGATTGTCCGTCTCAGCGGCAAACCCATCGCCGAGATATTTGCCCGGGACGGCGAGGACAGGTTCCGTGAGCTGGAGACCAAAGTGCTGGAACGGATATGCCAGGGGACTAAGCTGGTCATCTCCACCGGCGGCGGCGCAATCATGAATAAGGCTAACCGTAGGTTGATGATGGATAGCGGCGTCATTGTTTGCCTGGAAGCGAAACCGGCAACTATCTATAAGCGTATGCTCAAGGATGCCGAGGATCCCACAAACAAGGAGGTCAGGCCCTTGCTCTCGGGGCAAGAACCTTTGAAGCGCATCGAGTGGCTGAAGCAGTTCCGCCAGCCTTACTACTCTCAGGCAGACTGGACGGTGCACACCGACAATCTGACGCTCGAAGAGGTTGCCGACGAGGTGATTCTGGGGTGGCGTTACGGCAACAGGGGCAGGGCTGAGTTGCCTGTCTTACCCGATTCCAGAGAGACCGAAGCCCCCTATTGTGAGCAGAGCGGCGCTGCCTGTGTGGTGACCACTGCCACGGAGAGCTACCCCGTGTTTGTGGGCTGGGGGTTTCTGGAGCAACTGGGCAGGCGTATGCGCAACGCCGGGCTCTGGGGCAGGGCGCATATTATCAGCGATAACGGTGTCTTCCCTCTCTATGGCGAGAGGGTGAAAAAGATTCTGGAAGCATCAGATTTTGTTGTGGATTCCTTCGTTATCCCGCACGGTGAGCGCAGCAAGTCCTTCGAGACGGCGGTCGGCATCTATGACTGGCTCGTAGCCAATCGGGCAGAGCGCAGCGACAATATCGTAGCCCTGGGCGGCGGTGTGGTGGGAGACCTCGCCGGATTTGTGGCTGCAACCTTCGTGCGCGGCATGCCGCTGGTCCAGGTCCCCACCAGCCTCATCGGCATGGTAGATTCTTCCATCGGCGGAAAAGTGGGTGTGAACCATTCCCGCGGTAAGAATCTGATAGGTGCGTTCTATCAGCCGAGGCTGGTTGTAGCCGATACTCAGGCGCTTGCCACCCTTCCTTACAGAGAATTGACCTCAGGCTGGGCCGAGGTGATAAAGCACGCCATGATTAGAGACGCCAATCTGCTGGAAACGCTGGAGCGAAAAGTAGGCGGATTGCTCAAGCTGGAGGGAGGGATAACCAGCGAGGTAGTGGCGCGCAGCGCTGTTATCAAGGCTAAGATAGTGAGCGAGGACGAGAAAGAGCGCAGCATACGCATTATTTTGAACTATGGGCACACCATCGCTCACGCGCTGGAGGCTGCCACTGATTATGAGCGTTTCTTGCACGGTGAGGC
Organism: Chloroflexota bacterium; assembly: GCA_016865955.1. GTDB lineage: Bacteria > Chloroflexota > Dehalococcoidia > SZUA-161 > SZUA-161 > VGNW01. The sequence goes on from VGNW01000077.1 coordinate 8,295, forward strand.
GGTCTCCATAGGTATGATGGGCGCCGCCATGATAAGCCGCCAGATGGGACTTGTGTTTCAGGAACTGGTAGACAGGCAGCAGAATTTGCTGAGGAGATTCGGCCTGCCCGTAACCTGTACCGATATAGATATGGAGAGATTGCTTCAGGCAGTGGAGCTCGACAAAAAAGTAGCAGGCAAAAAGGTAAGATGGGTCTTGCTCTCCGCCGTGGGTCAGCCCGTAATTCGAGATAACGTACCTCAGGAAACGGCAGCGGGCGTTATTCAGAAGCTAATACATTCCTCTCCCTTGACGGGAGAGGCTAGGTGAGGGTGAAACCTTTACCCTTCTAACTCTCTCCCTTTAGGTGAGAGGAAATGGTAACTCGGCTGACCGCTGAAAGCTGAATGCTACCATTGGGTTGTTGGTAAAATTGCGAGACTGTGTTATCATATTTAAGCGTGCCAAAGACTTGAGGAGAACACTTTAAATGAGCGAAATCACCGAAGCAACGCGCGAGTCGTTGCGTGAACTGGAAAAGAAGCCCCAGGGCAGGGGGCTTATCGATTATATAGCGGTGCTCAAGCCCCGAGAGACTGTTTTGCTCGCCTTCATCGGCGTATGCTCCGTAATTATCGCTGCCCAGGGCAATCCCCCGCTCGATGTATTGGGGATAGCCCTGGTGGCGATTGCCCTGGGCAGCGCCGGTGCCAACGGTTTGACTAACTACCTCGACAGAAATGTCGATGCCCGGATGACGAGGACGCACCTGCGGGCACTGCCATCGCAGCGTATCGTCCCTGCCAGAAGGGCGCTGGTCTGGAGCATATTTCTAATCATGGTTGCCCTCGCTGTAGCCTGGTATCTCGACCCCCTGTGCTTTGTCTTCGGTCTGGTGGGCACAGTGGCGGCATCGGTGTTCAGAAAAAAGGTTATGTGCGTCATTCAGGGCGGCATCGCCGGCTGCGCCCCTGTGCTCATCGGATATGTCGCTATAACCCATCGCCTGGACATTACCATCCTCTTTCTCTGTATCTTTATAGCGGTGTGGATTCCTCTGCATGTCTGGAGCGTCATGATAGCCAATCGCGAGGACTACCTTCAGGCAGGCGTGGAGTATTTCCCCGTAACCTGGAAGGCAAAGGATGCCGTGAAGGTGCTGATGGTGCTGGCTGTGATGCTCTATGTCGCCTCTATAGCCCTCTGGGCGTACGGCA
>VGNW01000078.1 GCA_016865955.1 Chloroflexota bacterium
CCGTGGGGCTGATTCCTGAAAACGAACTATCGAAGAAAGCCGGCGTGGAACTCAGTGCTGCTACGAAAGGACCTGTTACTACGGAAGTAATGGAGACCTCCGTGCCGGGTATGTTCTCGTGCGGCAATGTGTCAACTGTATTTGACCTGGTGGACTATGTTGCCCAGACCGGTATGACCGCCGGTGCTAACGCTGCAAAATATGCGTCAGGCGGACTCAGAAATGGCGGCAAATCGGTGGAGGTCATACCCGGCGATAACGTGAGATTGCTGTTTCCTCAGCGCTACAGTTTTCAGGATGACCTTGTTCTGTTCATCCGTGCCGCCGAGCCTGTCGAGAACCCCGTAATCATAGAAGTATCTCCGCCGGAATTGAAAATCAAAAGACCGTATGCCCGTCCCAATGAGATGATTCGGGCGAAGGTGCCGAAGGAGAAACTGAAGGACGTGACTAGACCAATCAAGGTCAGCATAAAAGAGAGTTAGCATGGCTCGAGAGAAGAGACGCTTCGTCTGTGTAACCTGCCCCATCGGCTGTGAGATAGATGTGATACACGATGACGGCAAAATCATCTCTATGGAAGGCAACAAATGCAAGAAATCCGGGGAGTTCGTGCTGCAGGAGCTGATCGAGCCGATGCGCGTGTTGACCACTACCGTTCGAATTCAGGGCGCGAAGTGGCCTGTTATCCCTGTGCGTACCGACAGGTCGGTTCCCAGGAGATTATTTCCCCGCATAATGAGGCAAATTAAAAACACTGATTTGCAGGCTCCCGTAAATATGCTGGATGTCGTTGTCAAAGACATTGCCGGCACGGGCGCCCACCTCATAGCCACCAGAACCATGCACCGCGAATAGAAGAATCATTTTGTGCCGAGGCGCCTTCCCAGAAAGTAACTTATTATGGCTGGATTAGCACGATGGAGCCACCATAAGAGCCGGGCGCGTTTGGGCACAATGATAATAGCCAGGTTACGCTCGACATCGCGCAGTATAATGCGGGCGCACCGCTCCGGGCTCATTATCCTCATCGAAGCCAATTGAGAGACCGCTCCTTCACGCTGGAGACCGATAAAGGGTGTTCTATCATAGATTCCTGTTTTAATAAAAGCAGGGCAGACCACGCTGACCTTGACACCTAGCTTTGCGGCTTCTATTCGTAGCGAAGTGGAAAATCCCATCACAGCATGTTTGCTGGTGGCGTAAGGCGTACCCAGCGGCAGGGGAAGCAGTCCAGCCAGAGAAGAGATATTGATGATATGACCGGAGTGCTGGCTGACCATGACTCGATAGGCTGCTTCTGTGCCGTAGATGACGCCCCGGAGATTAACATCCATAACATGTTGCCAGTGCTCGGGGTTCAAGTGCCTGAACTCCCCTCCTACCCCAACCCCTGCGTTATTGAACATATAATCAAGCTGACCGTGTTGTGTGACGGTATCATTTACAAGCTCTTGCACTTTAACAGCCTGGGTTACATCGAGATATACTCCACGCGCTTTGCCCCCTGCGGTTGTAATGCCTGAAGCGACTTCTTGCGCGCCTTCTCCGTTGATGTCTACCGCAATAACCATCTTCGCTTGCCTGCGACCTAACTCTTCGCAAAGCGCTCTGCCGATTCCCGTAGCCCCACCGGTGACAATAGCGACCTTATCTCTGAAATGATTCATCGTCTATACTCCTTAATCAAATACCGGTATCATTTCGTAATAAAATAGATATCTGAAAACCAGAGTTCGGGAATGAAATTCACTATCCGGGGAATGGCGTCTCTTTCCAGAATTCCCAGCAAAAGAACTTCACATGACGTGCTTTTGCTACAACTCTCGGGCCAAACTTGGCGTGTGATTTCCGGGATGATATATTGTCGGTTGACACGACATTTCGCGAGGTTTTAAAACCCTGCTCTCTAAGAAATTGAAACCTTTTGAAATAGCCGTAGGTCATTAGACCCTTACCCCTGTATTCTGGTACCGTGTATGTACCGCCCGTACATGCCTGTTTATTTGAGAAATCTATCTTGTATGGTCTGTCGTCAAGTGCTCGTTTAGCCTTCTCATTGAGTGCCACCCATCCGATGTGAGCGAACTCTCCGTCAGCAAGTATACAAAAAGCTATACCACCCTTGTCCAGACGTTCCTGTCCATTTATTAGACGACTGCGAAAGTCGAAACCCGTAATTTCTGCCAGACGATTTGCTTCTTCGTTGGTGCGGACTATATGCAGTGCGATGTTCTGTATTTGAGGTAGGAAATCAGCCTCGTTCCTATCTTTTAACTGGTGTTCGTAAAGATAGAAGAATTTGACGGAAAAAAACCGCTGGCCCACGAAATCCCAGCCGCGCCTGACAAATGCTGTCAATCCCTCGGACTGGAGGATGTCCTTTGCCCTTCTGGCAAATAATTTCAATCCGGTCATTTTTTGTTCGGGCAGTATATAAAATTGAGGGCGGTATCCCCGATTAAGGAAGCCCTGAGCCGGGCACTTCGACCCGTACAATTTCAATCATGCCGCCGGGTTTGGCGAGTGCTTCGGCAGGATTATCCGATTCCGCCGTACAAATGAAAAGAGTGCGACGGTCCGGCCCTCCCAGCATACAGGCAAACGCCTGCTTTCTGGGCTTGATGCGATGAGTCACTCTGCCGCCTTCGCAGCATCGTAAGACTTCGCCGCTCAGCGGCGAAGCAACCCAGATAGCACCATCCTCGTCCAGGCATATACCGTCGGGTGTCGATTCAGCGACCTCTGCCCAGACGCGGCGGTTTGATAATGAGCCGTTCTCCCCGATATCGAAGGCGGTAAGCTTCTGTGCCCATGTCTCAGCTACTATAAGCGTTCGTCCATCAGGGGTGATAACTGTTCCATTGGGGAAAGCCAGATTTTTGGCTACAACGCGCGCTTTGCCTTTGGGATTTACCATCACTATATTGGCAGGAACAAAAATATCCGGTTGCGCGACGTAGTCGAATCCGAAATTGCCGATATAGGCTCTCCCCGAAGCGTCAATCACCATGTCGTTACAGTGATAAGAAGCGAGTTTGCTCAAATCACAGACCTCTGTAAGCCCTTCCGGGTCGAGTCGCATAAGCCGTCGGTCTCTCATAGATACAAGGAGCAAACGTCCGTCGGGCAGCCAGCCCAGCCCCGCAGGCGATTGCGGGACTTCGGCAATCAACTCTTTATTGCCTTTGAGGTCCACAGTCATCACCTTGCGTGCCAGCATGTCGGAAAGCCACAGTTTGCCATCGTGCCAGCGGGGGCATTCCGGGAACACCAGCCCTTCTGCGAGAACCCTTGTTTTGGACATTATCCCCCTTCGTGTGAAAAGGTATTTTTTTGTGACCTATGCTTGCTTTTATTGAGCACATCCTAAGCTGAAAAGAGACCCGTTGTCAATTTCCGCAGAGCAGCGAAGCAGGCAGGTGATATAATGGGGGTCAGGTGGAATTGGCGGCAAAGACTCTGATATATTAGTTGCTCTACAGTGAAGGTGATGCAGAAGACAGTAATTCATTTTGCTCATGCGAACGGCTTTCCTTCCGGTACCTATAACAAGCTCTTCGAATTGCTGGGGCCGGAATATTCGGTAATCTCGATTGACAGGCTGGGACACAGCGCCGGGTATCCGGTCGATGATAACTGGGCGAGCCTGACCGTCGAGCTCATTCGGCACATAGAGGACAATTGCGACGTGCCGGTTATCGGGCTGGGACATTCGCTGGGCGCGATTCTCAACTTCAGGGCTGCGCATGAAAGGCCCGACCTGTTCCGGCAGATTGTTATGCTCGACCCTCCGCTGGTGTACGGCCCTTTTGCACTCTTCCTTGCCGCTGTCAAGAAGCTGCGGCTTGCGGGACGCATGGGGCCGGCAGCGCTGACAAAAGGACGGCGCGAAGAATGGCACAGCCGCGAAGAGGCGAAGACGCATCTGCGGGGCAAGGCACTTTTCAGCCGTTTCGACCCGGACTGTTTTTCAGATTACATCGCAAATGGATTAGTTGAGACATCTTCCGGAGTAAGACTCAGCTTTGACCCGAAGGTGGAAGTGGAGATATTCAAAACGACGCCGCACGACATGCGCAGATTCAATCCGGGATTGAGCGTCCCCGGGAGTCTGGTTGCGGGCGAGCACAGCGAATTCCGGCGGTTCGTCGAGCCTTTCGCCCGCAGGCATTGGCTGCATTTCGAATGTTTCGCCGGCGGGTCTCATCTCTTCCCGCTGGAGTATCCCGAAGCAACAGCGATTCTGATAAAAAGGTTGATAGGTGCGGGAAAGCAGACCGCTGTGCGCAAAGAAACAAGCTAGAGTGCAGTAATTAAGTGGCGACCCCGATGGGATTCAGTCACTCTAAACTACACAAGTAACTTGATGATTGAGGTCTACACCAGCTACATAAAGCGGCTTCTTAGGACATCTCCGGAGTGAGGGCTAAATAAAGCAGGCGGGATGTCCAGCATTGTGAACGCTCCGTTGTGTCCGAGTTGCTGCAATCTGAAAGCGGCGCGCGCGCAGGCTACGAGAACACTGCCAGTGAAGTCCGGATTACTCTCCAGTTTACATTGATATTCCAGGATTTGCTTACTCTTACCTGTTAATCCTGATGTAAGTACGAATCCACCGTGGGGAAGACCAGAGTGGCTTTTCAACATTTCTTCTTTGGTAATGAACTTCACTTCAGTATTGTATTCGGCGTAGTAATTAGGCATTTCTACTATCTCTTTTCTTATCCGTTTCCGGTCAGCGCCTTCCTCAACGAGAACATATACCAATCGTTTATGCATTTCTCTTTTGGAAAAATCCGGTGTTTCTCCATTCCTGACCGCAATAAGGGCATTATCCAAAGGAAGGGTATATTGCCGGGCGTCGATGACACCTTCAACTTTTCTAGCAGCATCAGAATGGCCCTGGCTTACTCCGGGGCCCCAGAAGGTGTAACTCTTATTATCAGGTAGAAAGGCATCCCCCAGGACTCGCTCTAATGAGAATATGCCCGGGTCCCATCCAGCAGAAATGATGGAGACATGCTTGTTTTTCCTGCCGATAGAGTCCATTTTCTTGAAATATCTGGGGATGTCGGCGTGGGTATCAAAGCTGTCAACGGTATTAAACTTACGAGCAAAAAGAGGGCCCTGAATAGGTGTATCTTCCTTGGAACCGCCGCACAAAATGGCTACATCTATCCTTTGTCTTTGGCCAGGGAGAATTTATCAGTTCGGAGCACTGGGACTTCTGTTATTTCCTTCTTGAGTTGCTCGGGTCTTCTGGTGAATACAGCGGTTAATTGAAGGTCAGCACTATTTTTCAGGGCACGCTTTACACCACGTCCGAGGTTTCCGTAGCCGACAATTGCGACATTTATCATCTTAACAAATCCTATTCCTTATAAATTTACAATTACTATACTATAATTTAAGGAGAATTGGGAGTATCGAAGTAAGTCTTGGTCTACTAGCTCTTGGAACTTGCTTAAGAAATACTTGGGGGATAAAAGCAATTGATTTAAACTTTGGACTTATACTCTGCAATATTGAAGCTAAAAAGGCGACCAAAAGGTCGCCTTTACGTTCACCCGACCCCGATGGGATTCGAACCCACGATCTTCTGCGTGACAGGCAGATATGTTTGACCGCTACACCACGGGGCCGCAAAACCACTTGTTAACCATCTGATTGTATCAATTCCCAATTCAACTTGTCAAGGAGAATCCGCTTTGGTATGATGAAACTTTGATAGCACTTTTTAGAAGGGCAGGAAATTGAAACACAAGCTTATATATATGGACCACGCAGCAACGACACCGATTCACCCTAAGGTTCTCGAGGCGATGACCCCTTATTTCAGCCGCGTCTTCGGGAATCCTTCTACTATCTATGCCCCCGGACAGGAGGCGAGAAAGGCAGTCGATGAGTCAAGGGCAACCGTCGCCGATGTTCTGGGCTGCAAGCCTATTGAGATTATCTTCACCAGCGGCGGCACCGAGTCGGACAACACTGCGCTCAAAGGAGTTGCCTTCGCCCTGCAAAAAGAGGGCAATCATATCGTAACCTCTGCTATCGAGCACCATGCCGTTTTGCACACCTGTTACTACCTTGAGAAGTTCGGCTTCGCGGTTACCTATCTCCCCGTTGACCGCTATGGCATGGTAAGTGTAGAAGCGCTGGGGAAAGCCATCACCGACAGAACCGTAGTCGTCAGCATCATGCTGGCGAACAACGAGATTGGCACTATCCAGCCTGTATCCGAGTTAGCGAAAGCAGTAAAGGCTCAAGCCAGAGGGCGCAAAATCGTGTTCCATACTGACGCTGTTCAAGGGGTGGGCGCAATAGATATGGATGTCAACAAGCTGGGCGTTGACATGCTGAGCCTGTCGGCGCATAAGTTCCACGGACCTAAAGGTGCCGGCATTCTCTATCTCAGGAAAGGGATGCCGTTCCTGCCCCAGCAGATGGGCGGCGCTCAGGAGAATAACCGCAGGGCGGGCACAGAGAATGTCCCCGGCATCGTGGGTACAGCAGTAGCCCTGAAGATGTCCGCCGAAAACAGAGAGCAGAACAGTCAGTATTGCCAGAGGCTGCGCGACCGCCTTATCGAGGGCATACGCGCTCGTATTGCCGATGTCCACCTCAACGGGCATCCCACGCAGCGCCTCCCTAACAACGCTAACCTGTCCTTCCAGTATGTTGAGGGGGAATCCATACTGCTGCATCTGGATTTCCTGGGCGTAGCCGCTTCGAGCGGCAGTGCCTGCACCTCCGGCTCTATCGAGCCTTCGCATGTGCTGGTTGCTTTGGGGGTTCCTGCTGATTTAGCCCATGGCAGCCTGCGCTTCACTGTAGGGATGGATAACACCGATGAAGACGTGGACTATGTGCTCTCGGTGCTGCCTGGCATCGTAGAGAGGCTGAGAGCGATGTCTCCGCTGGCAGCCGCCAAGGGACAGAGCAAAAAGGTAGATAAATAGCGGTCTTTCCGGGAAGTTGGTGCAGGGGCGCACGGCTGTGCGCCCCTTTTTGTTTATCGGGTATGACAGCCAAAACCTCTTGCCCAAACGTGGCACTTGGGTCATAATATCAAGCTGTGTGCATCCGTATTGATAGTCAAGGAGGAATCGGAGGTTTGACAATTGGCTGAACGGGCGCTTTCCGGACTCAAGGTTGTGGAATGCGGTAATTTCATCTCTGCGCCGTATTGCACCAAGCTGATGGCGGACCTCGGTGCCGAGGTGATAAAGATAGAGGAGCCCGGCTACGGCGACGAATCGAGAAGGTACGGTCCCTTTCTCAAAGATTCCCCTCACTACGAGAAAAGCGGGCTTTTTTTGTATCTCAACACCAATAAGCTGGGCGTCACCCTTAATATCAAAGCCAGGACCGGCCAGAAAATGCTCAGGGAGTTGCTCAAAGATGCGGATGTCTTTGTGGAGAACCATCCGCCTGGATTTCTGGCGAAATACGGGCTTGATTACGCAAGCCTGAAGAAAATAAACCACCGGCTCATCGTAACCTCCATCACGCCCTTCGGCCAGACGGGTCCTTACCGCGACTACAAGGGATATGCCCTGAATACCGCAGGTCTGGGCGGACAGACAATGCGCACCGGAGAAATTGAACGAGAGCCTCTGTCACCTCCTCTTTATCAGAGCCATTATCAGGGTGGCGCTATGGCGGCTGCGGCAACGATGGGCGCTGTGTTTGCCCGCATGTCCAGCGGCAAGGGACAGCATGTGGACATCTCCGAGGCTGAAATCTGGGCTACAATCCATCTGGGGCACGGAGTGCATCTGGGCGTCTTCGAGGGGCGCAAGAGCATTAGGGCAGGGCATCGCACCATCAGCGTTTATCCCTGGTGCATCCTTCCCTGCAAGGACGGCTATATGTGCCTCATCGCAATTCAGGGCTTTCAGTGGAAACGGTTTCTCGAAGCTATGGGAAGCCCGGAATGGATGCAGGACTCCAGGTTCAGGGATAGAATCGGCGTGGCGATGTGGTACGCCGACGAGATGGATGCAATGGTTGAAGCCCTGATTATCGACAAAACAAAAGACGAGCTTTTCGAGATATGCCGTCGCGACCAGATTACCTTCGCCCCGGTGCGCAACATAGCTGAAGTAGCCAGCGACAGTCATTTTGCCGAGCGCGGTTATTTCGCGGAGATAGAACGCGAGAAGGTGGGCACCCTGAAATACCCGGGAGCGCCTTACAAGCTCTCGCAAAGCCCCTGGCAACTGAGTAAACCGGCGCCGTTGCTGGGTGAGCACAATGTGGATATTTTCTGCGGTCGGCTTGGGTATTCTAAGGAGGACCTGGTCACAATGCGCAGGGGCGGAATTATTTAGGGGATAAGGGAGAGATTTAAGATATGGCTGATTATCCTTTGAGCGGCTACCGCGTGGTTGATTTTTCGTGGGTGTGGGCGGGGCCGTTGCTGGGCATGATTCTGGCGGATATGGGCGCTGAGGTCATCAAGGTGGAGACGAACAAGCGACTCGACAGCGCCCGGCTCACTCCGGGGCGCTCCACCGAGGGCCCCGAGACTGACTTCGTCTTTCACAGCATGAACCGCAACAAGCTGGGCATCACGGTGGACATGTCCGACCCGCGGGGCATGGCACTGATAAAAGAGCTGATACAGGTGAGCGACGTAGCCTTAGACAACTTCTCGCCTATGGGTTTGCGTAAGCTCGGTCTTGAATACGAGACGCTGAGCAAGGTCAATCCGCAGCTTGTCATGATTGCACTGCCCGCAGCCGGGCAATACGGCTCGCTTTCGAATATAGTTACCTATGCACCGTCTCTGGGCGCTCTCTGCGGCTATTCCAGCCTTATCGGCTACCCCGGCGAACGCGTTCTCGGCGAGCAGACGCCCTATCTGGATGTTACCTCCTCCATTCACGGAGCGTTCGCCGTGCTCTCTGCGCTCTACCACCGCGAGAGGACAGGCAAAGGGCAGTATATAGACATGGCACAGATAGAGGTTGGCGCATCGGTCATCGGCGAGGCGTTCATGGAGTACTTCATGAACGGCAGGGTCATGGGCACTATGGGGAACCGCAGTTCCTTTATGACGCCGCACAACAACTATCCCTGCACAGGCGATAACAGGTGGGTCGCCATCGCTGTCAATTCCGAGGATGAGTGGCGGAGCTTCTGCGAAGCCATAGGCAGTCCGCTCTGGACGAAAGAAAAGAGGTTCAGCGATAAGTTCCACAGATTGCAGAATCAGGAGGAACTGGACAAGCTGGTGGCTGCCTGGACAATCGACCGCACCAACTATGAGGTCATGGAAATCTTGCAAAAGGCGGGTGTGGCTGCGACTCCCTGTCTCGACCTGACCGAGCGTTTCTCCGACCCGCATTACGTTGAGCGAGGAGTTCATCTGCAGGTGGAACATCCCGCCACCGGAGTTGACATAATTGCAGGAGTTCCGTTCAAGTTCAGCGCAACGCCGTGC